>CAZRLQ010000062.1:0-9972 GCA_964600725.1 uncultured Desulfobacterales bacterium | reverse complement strand
AAAGGAATTCCGCCATTATATTCCGCAAAAACCGAACCCTGCGGGAGTGCCGCTTGCAGAATTTAGGTTTTAGGAAACTGAATAAAAGAGACTGTTGCCTCTTTTATTTGAAGTTGTTTTTATGTAAAGCAACAAGTATGCCATAACAATAAATGCCAAATTAACCTATAGTTTCAAGGACTTGTTTTAAATACAAGGGTGGAATCGAATTAACGTTAATACATTAATGTAATTTTTCAATTAAATAAATTACAGGTTTGTTAATTTTCAGTGGGCCGGGATACTTACGAACGGACTAACGCTCTAACAAAAATCCAATCCCTGAATTGAACAATTTTCGCATGAACAATTGACACATCCTAAGAAACATTATTTTATCATAAAAATTGGACTGGCTTACTTTCAGCTTAAAATTAGCGAAAGGTAGATTTCGTGCTGGAATCAAAGGAATTATAATAATGAATCTAATTGCTGGTATTATTGTTGTTACAATTGTTACAGATTATCTGCTTCATTTAGCGGCTGATTTATTAAACCTCAAAATACTGAAAAATGAACTTCCTGATTCTTTTAACAAATTTTACGATGCAAATCGTTATAAAAAATCCCAAAAATATCTGCGCGTACGTACCAGGTTTGACTGGATTGCATCCACTTTCAGCATGCTCGTGCTGTTTGTCTTCTGGTTCGGCAAAGGATTTCCATTTCTTGATAATTGGGCGCGTTCGTGGAACCTGTCTCCGGTTTTGACAGGCCTTATCTATATGGGCAGTCTATTATTTTTCAAAGCGCTTTTATCATTGCCGTTCAGCATTTATTCAACCTTTGTAATAGAAGAACGTTTTGGATTCAATAAAACCAGATGGTCTACTTTTATATCAGATATAATAAAAGGATTGATTCTTTTTATCATACTGGGAGGATGTCTTTTATCGGGAATACTGATTTTTTTTGAGTATGCAGGAGCCGCTGCCTGGTGGTATTGCTGGATAGCCGTCACCTTCTTTATTCTTTTTGTTCAGTTTATAGCACCAACCTGGATTATGCCTATTTTCAATAAATTCAAGCCCCTTGAAGAAGGAAAAATTAAAGATGCCATCTTGTCCTATGCTGCAAAAATAAACTATCCTGTAAAAAATATTTTTGTGATGGATGGTTCTAAACGCTCTAGTAAGTCAAATGCTTTTTTTACAGGTTTTGGCAAAAATAAACGGATTATTTTGTTTGACACTCTGATTGAGCGGCAAGGTATTTCAGAACTGGTTGCTATATTAGCTCATGAAATGGGACATTACAAGAAGAAGCATATCCTGAAAGCAATGATTGTCGGTATTGTGCAGATGGGGATCATGTTTTTTCTTTTTTCAATGTTTATTACCAGACAGGAGCTGTTTGATGCTTTTTATATGCCCCATAAATCAATTTACTCCGGCTTGGTATTTTTCGCTATGTTATATTCTACCATGGATTTTTTCATGAAAATTTTCATGCAGATGCAATCCAGAAAGAATGAATATCAGGCAGACAGGTTTGCAGTAAAGACCACCGGAGATCCTCAATCCCTTGCAAATTCTTTAAAAAAGTTAGCGTCCGATAATCTTTCCAACCTTACTCCACATCCTTTTTATGTGTTTTTGAACTATTCACATCCACCAGTATTGGATCGAATCAAGGCCATCTTAAATGCAAAAATTTAAAATTGATCTTTTTGTCGATATTTTAGAGAAAAACTATAGAGATTGGAATGCTCCGATAGTTACTTTTATCGCAAACAGGAGGGCGACTCCCTTTGAAGTTCTTGTTTCAACGATACTCTCACTAAGGACAAAAGATAAAACCACTTCAAAAGCTGCGGCAAGACTTTTTAAGTCTGCACGCACACCTCTGGAAATATTTAACCTCGATGAAAAAAAAATAGCCGGTCTGATCTATCCCGTGGGATTCTATCGCATCAAAGCAAAAAGGCTTAGAGAAATAAGCAGGATTTTAATTGAAAAATACAATATGGTTGTTCCGGATAATATTGAGCAGCTTCTTGAACTTCCGGGTGTGGGAAGAAAGACAGCAAATCTTGTTCTTATTGAGGGGTATAAAAAGGATGCAATCTGTGTAGATGTTCATGTTCATCGTATAAGTAACAGGATAGGTTATGTAAATACCAATGTTCCTGAGAAAACAGAGTTTGCCCTGAGAAAAAAACTTCCTCAAAAATATTGGACGAAATATAATGAACTTCTTGTGCCGTTTGGTCAAACTGTCTGCAAACCTGTTTCACCTTTATGCAGCAGTTGTCCTGTTTCTCACATGTGTCCAAGGCTTGGAGTTAAAAAATACAGATGATATCTTTAAATTATACAGGCTATCTATAATTAATGCTATATGTCAATTGAAGCGTATTTTACCGCTTTTCGCTGCTGATCAGTCAGATCATATCCTTCTTAAAAGGTCGTTGAATGAACAACTGCTGTTAATAAAAATTGTTACCCTGCTTCCTGGCTGGGCAAATTCCAGGCTGTTTCCGTTTTCATCAACAATATCGGAAATCTTATCTATTTTTACAGGAGCCTTGCTGGCTAAAATTTCGACCGTATCACCTTTAAATAGTTTGTTTCTAACTTCAATTTTAATACCGCGGCTGCCTGTCTTTCCCAATACTTTTCCAACAAATGGATGATCGGAAGAATTAATATCGTTATTGTAGTTCAAAGAGACCCTGTCGGCACCGCCAAAATAAAATCCAGTGCAGTATCCTCTATTACTCAACTTTGCTGCTTCATCTATCCAGCTCTTTTTTATAATGTAGCCGGCCGGATTTTCATAATATGAGTCTATTGCATCTCTATAGACTTTGACAACAGAAGCAAGGTAATTAATACCCTTCATTCGGCCTTCTATCTTAAGAGAGGTTATGCCCGATTTAATCATTTCAGGAATATGTTCTATCATACATAGATCTTTTGAATTGAAAACATAAGATCCTCTGCTGTCTTCAGTTATGGGCATATATTCTCCCGGCCTTTTTTTTTCTACTACAGAGTATTCCCATCTGCAGGGATGTGCGCAAAGACCGCGGTTGCTTTCACGATTTGTCATAAAACTGCTGAGAAGACAGCGTCCTGAATAGGAGATGCACATGGCTCCATGGACAAAGGCTTCTATTTCCACTTTGCAATGGCCGGTTATCTCTTTTATCTCTTTTAAAGTCAGCTCTCTTGCAATATTTATCCTTTTTACCCCTAAATTTTCCCAAAAAAGGGCTGTTTTATAATTGGTTGTGTTTGACTGGGTGCTGAGATGTACTGGAATCCTGGGAATGATGTTTTTAGCTTGAATGAAAATTCCAGGATCAGCAATTATAACCGCGTCCGGATTTATATCGCCAAGCTTCTCAAGGTAATGAGCGATCTCTTTCTGTTCGTTGTTTCTTGAATATATATTGCAGGCTACATAAACCTTAACACCGGATTTGTGGGCGAATTTGACTGCTTTTTGCAGTTCAGAGATGGTAAAATTTTTTGAAAGATTTCTTAAACTAAAATTTTTATCTGCCAGATAAACAGCATCTGCTCCATAATGCACGGCAATTTCAAGTTTTTCAAAATCGCCTGCCGGTGCAAGCAGTTCCACTTTTTTGGTCTTACTTGCTGTCAATTCGAGTCTCTGCAATATCTGTATTGATGAGTAAAATCTTTGTCATAAAGCTTTGATCTGTATTCAGCTCTGTTTTCAGTTAGATTTAAAATCTTGCCGACTATAATAAGAGACTGATGAGTGATCTTTTCTTTTTTTACAACTTCATTTAGTCTGCTGAGCCTGGTGAATATTATTTTTTCTTCAGGTTGACTGACACGGAAAGCCACCGCACAGACCGAATCTTCTCCGTAAGCCTTTTTAAGTATCTCTGCAACCTTGTCAATCAAGGTTATGCTGAGATAGATAACCATGGATGTTTTATGACTTGCAAGTGATTTAAGAGACTCTGTTTCAGGTACCGGGGTTCGGCCGGACATCCTTGTAAATATAAGGCTTTGTGAAATTTCAGGCAGAGTATATTCAATTCCCATGGAGGCTGCTGCTGCAAAAGCAGCAGTTACACCAGGAATGATTCGGTAAGGTATTGACAGTTCGTTAAGTCTTGCCATCTGTTCAAAGATGGCCCCGTAAAGACTCGGATCTCCTGTATGGAGCCGCAAAACTCTCTTACCTTCTCTATATCCTGCTCCTATTTCTTTGATTATTTCATCAAGATGCATTGAAGCGCTGTTTAAAACAGTTGTTTTCGGTTTTACCCATTTTAATACGGCTTCAGGCACCAAAGATCCCGCATAGATAACCAGATCGGCATTCATAAGGGCCTGCTGTCCCTTTACCGTGATCAGGTCAGGATCACCTGGACCGGCTCCGACAAATACGACCGGATATGTTCTTATCGTCATTAAACCTCTCTTTCCAAGGATTTTTTCCCTGAAATTATCCATACAGGATTTTGCGCTTCCAATCTTTTCCCCCATGGCATATCTTGGCCGCGATTTATCTGCACTTGAACAATATCGGGTTTAAATTTAAGATATGCAATGGTATTGATGGCAGACTCAATGTTTTGTATTAAAACTGTGTTAATTACCATTATTCCGCCCGGTTTTAAATACCTTGCAGCAGATCTTATGATCTTTTCCAGATTTTTGCCGCCTCCTCCAATAAATATCCGGTCAGGTTCGGGAAGATTATCAAGACCGTCAGGAAGTGTTGCATCGATTACTTTAAGATTGGTTACACCAAATTTTTTTTTGTTCTTTTTAATCTGCTCTATCCTGTCCGGGTTCCGTTCTACTGCAAAGATATTTCCTTTTGTTATAAAGAGGGATGCTTCTATAGAGACAGAGCCGCTTCCTGCTCCCAGATCCCACAATATATGTCCGGAACTGAGACGGAGTTTGGAAAGTGTAACAGCTCTTACCTCTGCCTTGGTAATTAATCCATTTTGATGAAAATAGCATTCATCGGGCATTCCTGTATAAAGACTACTTGTCTGCCCCGTCTCAAAAAAGATGCGTTTTAATACCACCAGGTTCGGTTCTGAAAATTGAGAAGAGGCGGCATCTGTTAATGTATGCCAGCTGATCTTTTCGGAATCGGTTCCTAACCGTTCAAAAACACACATTTTGAAATCCGTGACGCCCTTTTTTAAAAGAAAATCTGCAATCCACGAAGGATTCTTTACAGGATCTGTAAAAAGAGCGATTTTATCATTTTGTAAAAATGCTCCTAAAAAAGTTTCTTCACAGAATCTGCCATGAATGCTTAAAATGCAAACGTCTTGCCATGATTCTTTAATGCGGGAAAATGCACCTGCAATAGTAGTGATATTTGGATATATGCAAACATTCTCCTTGCCAAGGGAATTTATCAATAAGCTGCCGATGCCGTAAAACAGGGGATCACCTGAGGCTAACACCACAATTGATTTGCCGGAATTTTCCATCCGGTCTTTGATATATTTGATGATGCCTTTGATATCTTTTGAGATATCTTTCCGGAGTGCCGGATAATCTTTGAAAAAATCAAGGTGCCGTTTCCCGCCTATAAGGATTTCCGCCTCCTTGATTAATTTTAAATGGGCAGCGGTAAGATCTTTTGGCGAAAGGCCCATTCCGATTATAGATACAGGCTTTATGTCTGTCTCTTTACATTTTTCATCCATTTTGCTTTATTCTGACCCAAGATCTGATTTTTTGAATCAAATATTATGCTTCCGTTATAGTCGAAGATAATGCCTCTTATCTCATTATCATTTTTATTGGAAAATTCTTTTGCTGTTTCAACCATACGTTTTCCTACTTCAGAAATAACTGCTGGATATTTATCTGCAATTATATCAAAAGCATGGCGGGCTGTATTGGCAGACAATATCTCTTGTGCAAAAGATCTTTTTTTTGTTATTTTATATGACCATTCGGAGAGTTTTTGCATACTTAAATTAGACCTGGCTGCATGAGTACACGGAATCCCCTGTGCCATTTTTACCGCTTTTCCAAAAAAAACAGCTAACATTATATTATTAATGCCTATCTCTTGAGCGGTTTCAATGGACATTTTAAAGAAATCGCCGATCTGTATAAATGACTCTTCTGGAAGCTGGTTCCAGATTTTTCGCGCATATCTTTCGCTTCGACGACCAGTGGTCATGACAATTTTTTCAACCCCCATGGCATGAGCTACAGAGATTGATGATTTTATCGTTGAAGTATAGGCTTCGTGGGACATGGGTTTTACAAGTCCGGTTGTTCCCAGAATCGATATTCCCCCTATGATTCCCAACCTTGTATTTAATGTCTTTTTGGATAATTTTTCTCCTTCAGGCACAAAAACTTCAACTTTAACCTGCATCCTTTTATTATGCCTGTCCAATACATCCCTTACCGCCCTGATAATCATCTCCCGAGGGACAGGATTTATTGCCGGCTCACCAGGAGGAATTTCAAGTCCTGGCTTTGTTACTTTTCCTACGCCCTTTCCTCCGGCTATAATAATGTTTAACGAGTTATTATTATCCAAACTGCAATTATCTAAAATGGTGATTCTGGCTCCAATTACCGCTTTATGAGTTATATCAGGATCATCTCCGGCATCTTTAATCACCGTGCATTCCGCTGTTTTACCTCCTTTAAGTCTGCATGTTTGAAAAGGAATATAAATAACATTTCCTGCAGGAAGTTCTATTTCAACCCCAAGAGAATACCTGCCGCTCAAAATAAGAGAGAGTGCTCCTTTTGCAGATGCAGCAGCAGCAGTTCCGGTAGTAAACCCGGTCTTTAATTTTCGCCTGTTTTTTTTTACCATTTAGTTTATGACCTCAAAAATAGAGATCGCAGCGGATTATTGTGGAGATTATATTTATTAAGCATACACTAATTGCTGTTCATCATGGATTATCACACTAATCCGTGATGAACCAGAAATAGATTCTTTTGATTCTTAGAGTCTGTTTTAAAATCTTTCTTTGGTCCTTTTCCAGCTGCTGTCTTCGATACCAAGGTGCCGGCATGTCGCTTGAATGTCGAACATACTTTCTAAATCTCGTCTTTTTTTTGTTTTGCTATGATAAGGCTCCAGTAATCAGGCTTTCGGTCATTCAACTCCATAATATTTTCGACGATTTTTTCGCCGGGAAGACTGCAATTTATCACCCCCGCGCTCTTTTCAAGCATGTCGGCATCTTTTAAAGCCAAAACAATATCTTTTACATTTCTGTATGCCTTAAGAAAAACGATATTTTCAGGTTTATCGGAATTTTTTCTGAGACGGTCTCCGCCTTTTACACCCGATGTAATCAGAAGAGCTTCTTCACCTTCTACAAGGGGCATGTTCAAAGATGCTGCCGCTGCCTGGTATGAAGTTATACCGGGTATTGTTACAATGGATAGATGGGGAGCCATACTCCGGATATGTTGCAAAATGTAACTGTAAGTGGAATAGGTCATTGGATCCCCTACTGTTAAAAAAGCGGTGTCCTTTCCCTTCTCCAGCTCTCCGATAATTGTATGAGCATTTTTTTTCCATGACTTTATTGCTTCTTCCTTATCCATTGTCATTGGGAAAGATAGTATCTTTACAGGAGTCTTTTTTGGAATATGGGATTTTGCAATGCCGACGGCTATACTGTGCTTGTTTTTCGTTGACGCTGCTGCAAAAACAACATCAACTCTGCTTAATATTTTTGCGGACTTAATTGTGATAAGTTCCGGATCGCCTGGCCCCGTACCTATTCCATACAAGGTACCTGCATTGATATTCATTCTTTTTCTGTTATTTGTCATTTAGGTTACTATCTTTTTTTTCGGGCAGATTCCGTCATAGCTTTTATAATGATCTGTTATTTCCATCTCCATCACCCCTTAATTACTAATCTTGTCAAAGCATTTACTACACTTGCTGCAACATTCGATCCTCCTTTGCGGCCTCTATTTGAAATATATGGATAATCCATTTTTATCAATTTTGCCTTTGATTCCGCTGCATTTACAAATCCTACTGGAAGGCCGATAATAAGGGCTGGTTTCACTTTTTTTTCATTTACAAGTTCAATAATTCTCAAAAGTGCAGTTGGAGCATTTCCCACTACATAAATTCCTCCATTCATTATCGGCACTGCAATATCAACGGCTTCTTCGGCACGGGTTGTCCTGTTTTGAATTGAATGTTTTTTTACCTCAGGATCATCTATAAAACATCGGACATTTACACCGAAAAGCTTCAATTCTTTTTTACGAATTCCCGCTTTTGCCATATTTGTATCTGTAATTATGGTTTTACCTTGCCTTATGGCGCTAAGTCCCGCCTCAACGGCTCCAGGATGGAAACATGTATTTTTCAGAAATTCAAAATCCGCTGTAGTATGAATCATTCTTTGCACAATACGCCACTGGTCAAGAGCGAAAGAGTGCGGACCCGCTTCTTTCTCAATTATTTCAAAACTGAGTGCTTCTATCTGATCAGGTTTCATAAATCAAATTCTCCTTTTCCGCCGATAATCAATGCAGGCATCTATAAATTGCCTTGCTGCTTCAGGCCGGCTGCCGAAATGAAGGTGTATGTAACTTCCAAGAGTCCGGAAAATCTGAAATCCTTTTGCGGCCATATCTAATCCTGCTCGATTTGATACCCGATAAATGGTTTCGATATTTTCATCTTTTGGACATCCGGTTATTTTTGAATAATGAAATTCATGTCCTCGGATTATTTGACCGCATTTTCCGATAATTGTATCTTTTACCAGTGTAATTTCACGGTAACCCAATGATTGGAGACCGGAAGACATACTGGCTGTAAAAGGAAAGCATCCCGTCATTGGATAGATCTCACCATCTTTATCTATTATCTCGCGGCAAAGGTACATAAATCCGCCGCATTCCCCGTAAAGAGGCATGCCTTGCATACTTTTCCTCTTTACCTCTTTGCGCAGATCTGAGTTGTCGGCAATCTGCCTTGCAAAAAGTTCAGGATAGCCGCCTCCCAAATAGATTCCATCTATATTTTGAGGAAGGTTTTTAGCTTGAACAGGAGAAAAATCAATCAGTTGCGCTCCGCAAGCTTCCAGCATATCCAGATTATCCTGGTAATAAAAACAGAAAGCATTATCTTTTGCTGCAGCGATTCGTACTTTATCTATTATTTGTGAGGAAGAGACCGGCAGGAAATATTTTTCATGGAAATCTATATCAGGAAGAATATCTAAAAGCATATTAACATTAATATTTTTATCTACTAAATCAGCAAGATTATTGATTTCTTCTGCGGACAGGGAGTGATCGTGCCGGGTAACCAGACCGAGGTGCCTTTCAGGGATGGTGATTTCAGGGTCATGCCTTATCCCGCCAAGACACGGCATCTTTACATTTCCTTCCAAAGCCTCTTTTAAGTAAACAAGATGCCTGCTGCTGCCGATATTGTTAAATATAAGGCCCGCAAATTTAAGCTCTTTATCAAAGAGTTCAAATCCTTTAACAAGAGCGGCTGCACTTCGAGCCATACTTTTTGCATTAACGACCAGTATAATCGGCAAATCCGTCCATTTAGCCATCTGGGCTGTGGAACCGGCTTCGCTTTTGCCGTCGTAACCGTCAAAAAGGCCCATTACACCTTCTACAACGGCTATGTCGGCGGTTTCGGCAGCTTTGTTGATGCCGGCCAGATTATATGCTTTGGAAAGCATCCATCCGTCTAAATTTCTGCTGACTGCCCCGGTAACTTTAAAATGGTGGCCTGGGTCAATAAAATCAGGTCCTACCTTGAATGGAGCGACTTTAAAACCGCGCCTGACAAATGAAGCCATCAAGCCGAGAGCAACTGTTGTTTTGCCGCAACCACTGTTTGTACCTGCTATAATGATCCCTTTAAATTCAATCACCTGTTTTTTTTATAAAGTTTGGTTCAGAAACAAAAACCAAGCTTCCTATATCACACAGATTTTTT
>CAZRLQ010000061.1:0-10034 GCA_964600725.1 uncultured Desulfobacterales bacterium | reverse complement strand
ATGCGAAAAAAATAACCGGAGGTATATAGTTGATATTCGTAAGGATTATTTTTTTCGCATAACCTGTCCGCGCCTGTCCCTGTCTGCGTCGCAACCGCGACAGGCAGGCGCAGAGAACGGGAGAAAAGACCATAAATTAACGGACCCATAAATTGATATTAACTCTCAGATCCCGCTTCAGGTATAGATTATTTTACAGGTTGTTCAGTTTCCGGCTCAGGTTTATCACTGATATCGTTCGGTGCGGGCATAGACTGCTGCTCTGCCGGGGTCTTTTTCTCACCTTCTATTGGTGCTTCTGGTGCAGGTGCAGGCATAGACTCTGTCGAGACCTCTGTATTAAGCATTATGGTATCTCTTTGGTTATGACCGGACAAATAAGCAAGCCCCAAAGATGTTAGCATAAATATTATCGCCGCTATCGTTGTTGACTTGCTTAAAAAAGTCGAAGCCCCACTACTTCCAAATAGCGACTGGCTGCTCCCCCCTCCAAAAGCGGATCCCATGTCCGTTCCCTTGCCGCTCTGGAGCAGGACAATTAAAATAAGAGTTATAGAAACGATAATATGTATTATTATTAAAAAAAACGACATATATATTATGTGGCTTTAAATGTTGAAAATTTTGTGGTTCATCACAAATTAGTGTGGTAATCCATGATGAACAGCTAATCGCTAATACCTGATGGCATAAGTTCAATTAGTGTATGCTTAATAAATAGAATTTCCACAATAATCCGCTATGATCCAAATAATTTTGATTTATTTTCAAAATGTACAATTTCACCAAATAATTCGGGATCCAGGCTGGCCCCTCCTACGAGAGCACCATCAATATCCGGCATTGATATAAACTTTATTATATTATGTGGATTAACGCTGCCACCATACAATATTCTAGTGGTTTTGGCAAGTATATTATCGAAACAATTTTTAAGGAGTGAGCGTAAAAAAAGATGAACTTCCTGAGCTTGTTCACTGGTTGCTGTTCTGCCTGTTCCAATGGCCCATACAGGTTCATATGCTATTACAAGTTCGTTTTGGCCAATCGAGCTTAAACCTTTTAGTCCATTTTTTATTTGCTTGTCAAGTACAGAAAAGGTTTCATTTAATTCTCTCTGTTTTTCAGATTCTCCAACACATAAAATTGGAGTCAATTTATTTTTTAGCGCTGCTTTTATTTTTTTATTAACAGTTTCGTCTGTTTCTCCAAAGTATTGCCGCCGTTCAGAATGCCCGACAATTACATAATTACATCCAGCAGATACTAACATGGGAGCTGATATCTCACCTGTATAAGCGCCTTGACTTTCCCAGTAAAAATTCTGTGCACCAAGCATAACAGGACTCTCTTTTATAATTTTTGAAACAGACAAGAGCGCGGTAAAAGGAGGTGCAATAACGATATCGGCAGCGGTCGAGTCGGATAAAAGTTTTACAAGTCGTTTGGCTGTTTCAACTGCTTCATCGCAAGTTTTATACATCTTCCAGTTTCCAGCTATAATAGGTTTTCGATTTCCCATTAGTGATCTCCCCAAGAATTTTTAGTCCCACTGCCTTGTTACAACTGCTCTCCTATCATCATTGCAAGATCAACCATTCTGTTTGAATATCCTGTTTCATTGTCATACCAGGATAAGACTTTTACCATGTTATTTATGACATAGGTGGTTGGTGAATCAACGATGGAAGATAGTGTTGATCCATTAAAATCACTGGATACCAATGGGAGTTCGCTGAATCCCAAAATGTTTGCCATCGATCCTTCTGAAGCTTCCTTGAGTGCCCTGTTTACATCTGAGACGGAGACCCCTGATTTCTCTATTTCCGCTACAAAATCAACAATTGACACGTTTGGTGTTGGAACACGAATGGCAAGTCCATTTAATTTTCCGGAGAGTTCGGGCAGAACAATACCAACGGCCTTTGCCGCACCGGTTGTCGTCGGAACCATTGAAAGAGCCGCTGATCTCGCCCTGCGGAGATCTTTATGCGGGCAATCTATTAAACGTTGGTCACCTGTATAGGAATGTATGGTGGTCATTAATCCGCACCTTATTCCGAAATTATCGATAAGTACTTTGGCAACCGGCGCAAGACAATTGGTGGTGCATGATGCATTTGAAATGATATGATGCTGTTTGGAGTCATATAAGTCAGAGTTAATTCCCATAACTATGGTAATATCAGGATCTTTAGCAGGTGCGGATATTATAACTTTTTGGGCTCCTGCTTTGAGATGTTTTGATGCACTCTCCTTATCCCTGAAAATTCCGGTACATTCTGCAACAACTTGTACACCTAAATCTTTCCATGCAAGATTTTCCGGGTCTTTTACGGAAAAGACCGAAATTGGTCTGCCCGCGACCTCAATTGAATCGTTTTTTGGAGCTATATCGACATCTAATTTGCCATGTACTGAATCATATGTAAGAAGGTGAGCTATTGTTGAGGAGTCGGTCAGGTCATTGATTGCCACGACTTCAATCTCAGGATGATTCAATGCCGCCCTGAAAAAAAGACGCCCGATCCTCCCAAATCCATTTATGCCAACTTTAATACTCATATAATATCTCCTTTTAGACTTTCTTTCTGAAAAATCTTTGCAAGACTTTCCCTTTAGCGTAATTTATGCGCCCGCCTGTGCGGACACGCACAGACCAGACACAGACAGGTCAGGCTAAAATTTTGCAAGAAGTGAAGTTTTGTACGCTATCCCCGAAATACACAAAATCTATTTGTGCGGTTTTAAAATTTTCGCTTTTCCAGCTCTACTCTGCACGTCAGGAGCGAAATTGGACATTTTTCAAGAAAATGAAGGCAATGCTGACTTGCACGGCGGTATGGAAATAAGAAGTAAAATCGCTTGGCCTGCAACAATTCTCTTAGGGATTCAGTTCCTTTTGTTTCCTTTCAAGATACCACTTGCAAGTGAAATACTTTTTTTGCCAAAAATTTCCAATGTCTCAGCTAACTTGTTAAGTTCCAAATTATTTCTGCTATTTATCGCTTTAATCAAAATAGGAAGATTAACGCCTGAAATAACTTCCACGCACCCTTCTTCAAGGAATGAATAGCTTAAATTGGAAGGGGTTCCTCCAAACATGTCTGTTAAGATCAGAACACCTTCTTTTTGTTTGACTTTTTCAATTCCTTCGGCAATCTTTTTGCGTAATATATCTGCATTTTTATTCAAATCTATTGAAATTGATACCATTTTTTCCGGACGGTTACCTATGATGAACTCAGCAGCTTCAATCAGAGACTCTCCAAGCTGACAGTGGGTAACAATAACTATGCCAATCATAAAACTCCTGTTTAAATTTTGTTTATACCCTTTTATAGCAGCGGCTACTATAACAGTTAAACCTGAATTGAGCGATTTTTTACTCAATCTGCATCGATCTTTTACGCATAAAGGGTTTTCGCCTGATATTAATAAAATTGGCCCCGACATATCCGCGGGTGTGCCTATTGTTGTTGTGTTATGCGTGAAATATCGTATCATACGCTCGTCATTCCCACTGAGGTGGGAATCCAGAGAAACATCGGCTACTTCGGCGATTCTGGATTTTAGGCTTCCGCTGGAATGACAATTATCTTTGCGGCATTACATAGATGACAGGATACTACGGTTTTTGCAACCCCCTTATGCATCAAAATCTAACACACATATCTTCGCAAAAAATCGATCGATTTAGATTAAAGAGAGTAAAAAATCGTTAAGGATGGTTGCAGTTTAAAAATCTTCATCATATTCCTTGATGATATTGTAGATTTCATTTCTATCCACAGAATTAAGCAGTCTTTCTTTGAATGGATCGTCTTTCAGTATTCTGGATATTCGCGCAAGCAGCTTTAAGTGGAGACCTGTCGAGTTCTCCGGTGTGATAAGAAGAAAAAAAATATGAGTTGGATTTCCATCTAAAGATTCAAAATCAACCCCTTTTTTAGTTAAACCGAATCCTAAAGCCAGAGATTCAAGATTTTTTATTTTGCCATGCGGAATTCCGATTCCTCCACCAATACCTGTACTGCCAAGACGTTCTCTATTAATAAGTACTTTCAGAAGATTTTCGTGATTTAATCCTGTAATTCTGGCAATAGGTCTTACAAGTTCTTCGAGAACTTCTTTTTTGGTTTCTGATTTTAAGTTGTCAATTATGGCTTCTTTATGCAGAATATCGAGAATCTTCATTTTATATCCATCAAAAAAATTGCATCAAGTACTTGGTTGAATTAATCCATACTGGCCATTTCTGCGACGATAAATGACGTTAACTTTATCCGTTCGTGAATTCGTAAATACAAGAAAACTGTCTTTTATCAAGCTCATCTGCATGATCGCTTCTTCAACATCCATTGGTTTATATTCAATATTTTCAACACTGACCTGATTTAATGGCTCTTCATATGCAGTTGTTATGTTTTCTTCTGATTCAATGCCTTTAGTTCTGAATTTTGAACCCGTTCTGCGCTCCCTGATCTTCTGTTTTCCCTTTTTTATCTGTTTTTCCACCTTGTCCAAAAGCATATCAATTGCTGAATACATATTGTTGGTTTTTTCTGTACTATTTATGTTGAGTCTGTCACCCGCTATATTGATTTCCGCAATATGACGAAACTTTTCAACTGAAAGTACAACTGTAGCAATTGCTGGATTATCGAGTAGTTTATCAAGTCTGTCAAGCTTATCCTTGATATAAGATTTCAAATTGTCGGAGGGATCAAGATTTTTAAAGTTTACAGATACCTGCATTCAAAAAATCTCCATTCTATTTTATGTTATTTATGAAAAATTCGGATTAGCGCTATATTTTTGCCTTCCCTGCCCTGCAGAAATAGACCCTGCAGAAATTTCACACTTTAGAACAGTTTTCCGCTGATTGGCCATTTATGAGAATTCCTTGCGCTTACTGGATGATAACACGCCAAGTGCTTCTCTATATTTGGCAACTGTCCTTCGCGCAATATCAATATTTATTTTTTTTAAGAGTGATGCTATTTTCTGATCACTATAAGGGTTTTTGGAATTTTCGCTTTCTATAATCTGTCTTATCTTCTCCTGAACGCTGGCAGAAGAAATGGCTGATCCATTGAAGCGATTAATAGAACTATTAAAAAAATATTTCAGTTCAAAAATGCCTTGAGGCGTAAAAGCATATTTGTTTGTCGTAACCCTGCTAATTGTAGATTCATGCATATTAATATCCTCGGCAACATTTTTGAGAACCATAGGCTTAAGATAGTCTATTCCTTTTTCAAAAAACTCGTGCTGAAACTTTATTATACTTTCCATAACCTTGAAGATAGTTTTTTGACGCTGGTGAATACTGCGTATTAACCAAGTTGCTGAACGTATTTTTTCATTTATATAATCTTTTGTTTCAGCAGGAACCATTTTATCCTGCTTCATCGCTTTTTTATAAAGAGAGTTAATGCGAAGCCTTGGCATTCCATCATCATTCAACATGATAACGAATTCATCGTCAAACTTATAAACATAAATATCAGGATTGATATATTGGGGTTCTTCATTACTGAATTGTCCTCCTGGTCTAGGATCTAATTCCTTGATAATTTTTATGGCGGCAACTACCTCATCAAGACTTATCTTTAAAGCCTTGCATATCTCTTTATAATTTTTATTTTCAAGATGTTTCAGATGATCCTTAATAATGCTTGTTACAACAGAATTGTCAAGATTTAAATGCCGTGTTTGTATAAGCAAACATTCCCTTAGATCCCTTGCACATACGCCAATTGGGTCAAAAGCCTGCATTCTGGATAGGACATGCTCAACCTTTTTTATTGAACAATGGCTCAGATTGGCGATTTCTTCTATAGATACCTGCAGATAACCATCTCTATCGAGATTACCTATAATAAAGCTGCCGATTGTTTCTTCTTCCTTTGTCGGGGATGTCATAAGAAATTGCCAAAGGAGATGATCACTTAGTGATTCCTTATTCGAAATAAAAGATTCAAACTGTGGTGAGTCTTTTCCTTCGATTTCAGAATAGGTTTTACCGGTTGAATTATATTCATCAATATAATTGCTCCAGTCAATATCATTATTGATCTTTTCCTCGATTTTTACCTCTTTTGTTGAAAGGTTTTCAATCTGTATTGATTCATCTTTTTCTTCTGCAACTTCCTGAACTTCTTCCAATGCCGGATTTTCTTCCATTTCCTGACGGATCATGTCCATAAGTTCCAGCCTGGATAACTGAAGAAGTTTTATAGCCATCTGGAGCTGAGGTGTCATAATCAGCTGTTGGGTTAATTTTAACTGTTGCCGTAATTCTATTGCCATTTTATAATTTGAACCCGTTTCCTAAATATATGCGGCGAGCGGTTTCACTTGAAGCTATCTTTTCCGGAGAGCCGAATTCAATAACCTTACCATTACTTAATATATATGCCTTATCACAAACTTCAAGCGTTTCCCTTACATTATGATCGGAAATAAGAATTCCAATCCCTCGATTTTTAAGATGCAGTATTATATCTTTAATATCGATTATCGCCAAAGGATCAATACCTGCAAAAGGTTCATCAAGAAGAATAAATGACGGATTTGTAGTCAGTGCCCGCGTGATTTCAAGGCGCCGCCTTTCCCCACCCGATAGAAAACCAGCTTTTTGGTTTGCGAGCCGTTTTATTCCCAATTCATCAAGAAGTTCATTAATGCGCTGCTTCTGTTCTGATTTGGAGATATTAAGTGTTTCAAGAATCACCATGATATTTTGTTCAACGGTAAGTTTCTTAAATATTGAAGCCTCTTGCGGCAAATATCCAATACCTTTTCGCGCTCTTAAATACATGGGGTGACTTGTGATGTCTTCTTGGTCAAGAAAAACAGAACCCTTTTCAGGCCGAACCATTCCAACCGCCATGTAAAAAGTAGTTGTTTTTCCTGCTCCATTAGGTCCAAGAAGGCCGGTTACAACCCCTCTGTCAACATTTAAGGTTACAGAATCAACAACCCGTCTTCCACGATATATTTTGACCAGTTTTTGAAGTGACAACCTCTTCATAGTAAACCGACTGATTTTATTGAGAGTTGGTTTGAGCCGCCGACTTAAAACGGGATAATACAGATGGGGCATTGCCCACCTACGATCAGGGCAAATGCAAGATTCAGGGCAAATACAAGATTTGTGCCCCTGCACCTCTAAGGCTTTTGTTAGGGAGACTAATTTTAAATCCATCCATTCTGACCGTTGAAATTTCAAGGTGTCTCGCCTTACGTCGGAAGCTCCAAGTTTGAAAAACTTTTCCTTTGCCGTGCAGGAAACTCAATGTTTTTCAAAGCTTATAAACGAGGTTTCATTCAAATCCTTTTTCCTCTGAATAAAAAATTGCTTTCACACGATTTTCACCATTGCTTTCAACTGTAATTCTGCCATCATTCTGGTAAAGAGTTATTCTGGATCCGGTAATAGAATTGTTTCCACTTGTCAATTTTGAATTATCTCCGGTTAAAACAAGAATTCTCTTTTCAGTAAAAAAATCCGCCTGATCTGACATTGCAACTTTATCATCAAAAGTTATTATGACATTGCCGATCGCTATTATTTTTTTTATCGGCCCTTCATCTGATTTTGATTTTTCTTTGTTATTAAATGCACCTTCTTTATAATAAATTCTCAGCTTGTCAGATGTTATCGATAAGTTTTCTTGAGATGCATTTACATCTCCAATAAATTCCAGAAACCTGGCATCCTTGTCAGTAACCAGCTTGTTTGCGGCAATATGTATTTTTTTGCTTTTTCTACTACTATCGGCACCGGAAATTTTTTCTTCAGCAAATGCAAAAAATGATGTAAAAACAAAATTTAATGCATATATTATTACGATAAAAGATAAAATTTGAAAACTGATCCGGCTAAAATATAAAATTCTCACTGAAAGTTCCTTTAACGTTTCCTTCAAAGACAACGATATCGGTATTTAAATCAAAAACCATGGAGTTAGCCAGAAGGTTAAATGAATCTCCTGCGATTTTGAGTGGAACCATTATTTTAATAATACGGCTTTTGTTCTCATAATTCAATTTTTCAGTTAGGAGTTTTAAACTTTTATTTTTAACGACTACATTACCTGCAACTTCAATATCGTTTGAATCTCTTTTTAAAACACCGTGATCTGCAGTCAGATAAACTTTTTCTTCATCTTTTAAATAAAAGGTAATGAATAAATTTTTAAGAATTGCCTTATTTTTTGCACTGATGACGTTTACCGACCCTGCATCCAGACTCCATTCCTTCAAGCTGTTACGGATCGCTGTTTGATGTATCTTGTTGATCGATATATCTGTTTTATTTTGAATGGTTGAAACAAGATTTTGATTTCTGGTTATAATGCTTTGATAATCAGCAAAAATAAATATAATAATAATTATTATAATAATAATTAACGAAATCAGAAATATTTTTAATTTTTTTGATTTTTTTTTCACAAAAATAGAGTTAATCAGTATTTCCAGCGAGTCAAGATCCGCTTTTTTGCAAGGCTCCGGTGGAGATGGTGCAGCAATCTAAGCTTAACGATTTTATGCTCGATATGCATAGATTTTAGAATCTCTATTCCCGGACAGGCTCGCAGAACCGCTTGAGAAATTTTTCCCATAACCCCTGGGACTTCAGTATTGCTTCGCAAACCTCTCTGACAGCTCCATCTCCGCCCTTTTTTTGCGTGACAATATCTGAATGCTTAATAACTGTCTCATGGGCATCAGCTACTGCTATTGAAACAGAAACAAGCTTCATAATGGAAATATCCAGAAGATCATCACCAACAAATGCAATTTCATTGGCGGATATTTCTGTTTTATCCAAAATAAGATCCAAAACAGCGGCTTTATCCCGGACCCCTTCGAAAACATGAGTAATTCCAAGGTTTCTGCATCTATGGCTAAGCGCTTCTGAATGTCTTCCGGTTACAATGCCGACTTTTATTCCCGCTTCCATAAGGAGTCTGATACCAAGGCCGTCCTTTACATTAAAACACTTGGTCTCAAGGCCATTATCATTGTAAATAATACCTCCGTCAGTAAGTACACCATCTGCATCTAACAAAAGAAGCCGGATATGTTTCAGCTTGTCGAGATTCATAACGCCTTTCTTATCGCGCTCAATTGAACTAACAGGCCATAAAGTTTGTCAAGTTTTAATGAGTTCGGGCCATCGCAAAGCGCTTGATCAGGATCAGTATGAACTTCCAGAAAAATGCCGTCCACGCCGGCTGCAACTGCTGCTCTGGCAAGAATCGGGGCGAATTCACGCTGCCCTGCGGAGGTTTTGCCCGCTCCTCCGGGAAGCTGTACGCTGTGTGTTGCATCAAATATCACCGGCCATCCTGTATCCTTCATTATTTTAATACCGCGGAAATCTACAACAAGGTTGTTGTATCCAAACATCGTTCCTCTTTCCGTAAGCATTATCTGATTATTTCCTGTAGATGTTGCCTTTTCAATTATATTTAAGACATCCCAGGGAGCGAGAAACTGACCTTTTTTGATATTTACAGGTTTTTCAGTTTTCGCAATTTCTAAAATAAAATCGGTCTGCCTGCATAGAAAGGCCGGAACCTGAATTATATCCAAAACATCTGCGGCAGCATCGATTTCACTGATTCTGTGAACATCGGAAAGTATTTTGATATTAAGATTTGATCTGATCTGCTTAAGGATTTCAAGTCCATCTTTTATTCCGGGGCCTCTGAAGGAATTTACAGAAGTCCGATTTGCCTTATCGTAAGAAGCTTTGAATATAAATGGTATGTCAAGTTCTTGTGTAACTTTCTTGAGAAATTGAGCGATTTTAAAAGTCGTTTCATATTCTTCTATTACACACGGACCTGAAATTAAAACAAAAGGAAATCCATCTCCGATAAGTATGTCACCTGTTTTTACAGTCTGATGCATAACTTTTAAATTTTTCATAGTCAGTGTCCACCTAAGGACGAGATTGAATAAATGAGTCTGTTGATTTATGGTCTTTTCATCCGATCTCTGCGTCTGCCTGTGCG
>CAZRLQ010000060.1:0-10172 GCA_964600725.1 uncultured Desulfobacterales bacterium | reverse complement strand
GAGGCAGATATAATCATTTCGCGAAAACTGAATGCAGGATTTAGGTCTCAATAAAAGTTACCCTGTTTGCTTCCCTGAGCGTTGTTTCACCTTTTATAACCTCTCTTAACGCCGCTTTTCGCAAAAAAGTTGTTCCGGATTCTGCCGCCTTCTTTTTAACCACTGAAAAAGAAGCTTTATTAACAAACAGCTCTCTCATCTCATCATCTAACTCCACAAGTTCAATAATCGCTTTTCTCCCTTTGAATCCTGTGCCTTTGCAATCCTCACATCCTCTGGCCTCGTAGAAAAGGTGATCTTTATAACGACTATAATCCAATCCCGATTCTATTATCTCTTCTTTTAAAAGAGTTGTTTCTTTCTTGCAATGGCAAAGTGTTCGAATAAGCCTTTGAGCCACAATGCAATTCAATGCTGCCATAAGGTTATACGGTTTTATACCCATATTGATAAATCTGTTAATAACCTCAAAGGAACTGTTTGCATGGACAGTAGTAAATACCAGATGTCCGGTCAGTGCAGACTGAAGAGCGATCTGAGCTGTTTCAGCATCCCGGATTTCACCGACCAGAATTTTGTCAGGATCATGTCGCAGGATGCTGCGTAATCCTTTGGCAAAGGTAAGTCCCTTTTTTTCATTTACAGGAATCTGTGTAATACCTTTAAGCTGATATTCCACAGGATCTTCAATAGTTATAATCTTCACATCACCACTGTTTACGGCTGAAAGAGCCATATACAGGGTCGTTGTTTTACCGCTGCCGGTGGGGCCGGTCATGAGAAACATTCCATAAGGAGCATTGATCAGCCTTTTGATTCGCCCTGTTTCTCTTTGCGGCAAGCCGAGGTTATCCAGATGGAAATTACCCATATCCGACACAAGACTGTTGCGGTCTAAAATCCTTATAACAACATCTTCACCAAAAATAGTGGGAAGGATAGATATTCTGAAATCGATAAACCTGTCAGAGACCTTGAGTTTAAATCTCCCATCTTGCGGTATTCTTTTCTCGGAAATATCCAGCTCGGACATAACCTTTATCCTTGAAACAATAGAACTCTGATACACTGCATCAAGAGGTTCTGTTGCCCGGTACAACATTCCGTCAATTCTGTACTTGATTATCACCCCCTGATCGGAAGCCTCAAAATGAATATCACTTGCTCTTTTATTTATCGCATCAAGAATAGTAGAATCCACTAACTTGACAATCGGGCTCTCCTCTGCAGTAACTTTTTCAACACTTAGACCCTCCCCTCCTTTCTCAATTTCTTTAACAAGGGACAACCGCATGTCATCCGAAACAGTATCGAGTACATTTTGGGAGGTTTCCAACTTTTTCAAAAAATCCTTGATCTTCTTTTCACTGGCAACCGCAATGGAGATATCCATACCAAGCTGCATCTCCAGAGTATCAACCAGCTTTAGAAAATTCATGGGATCCGCCATAGCGACTATCAGTTGATTACCGATCCGTTCATACGGAAGGAACTGATATTTCGTCATAGTTTCAAGGGAAACCAGACTTAAGAGATCAGAATTATTAATGTTTTCAATCTTGACATACCGATATGAATATTGTGCCGCTATTATTTGCGCTATTTCCTCATCATCGAGTAATCCTTCCTCTATGCAAATATGCCCTATCCGCTGCTTGGTAATATTCTTTTTTGAGGTAATAAAATCGACCTGATCTTTGCTCAGAAGTTTCAGCTCAATTGCCAATTCCCCAAATCTTCTCTTTTTATAAACGTTATCGAACATTTCCTTTTGTCTTCATACTTCTCAAAATACAGCATTTCGTGCAGTTAAATTTTTGTCTCACCCACCTGCTTCGCTTTGTTAGATAAAGACGTGGCTACGATGGGAGGATTTGTGACAACAAACGAGTCTGAAGCTTTTAAGAAAGGCTCTAAGTTACGGTACCTGCGAGTTGAAAAATCGGCAGATACATCGCCAGAACGATAAAACCAATCATAAATCCCATAATTACCATCAAAATCGGTTCAATAGAAGATGAAAGAATAGAAAGTTTGGTATCAACAGAATTCTCGTAAAAATCAGATACATCATCTAACACCTTCTCAAGTGCGCCTGCACTTTCACCTGCATCGATCATCCGTATTGCCAATTTTGGAAATACCTCTGTCTTTAAAAGTGATTTAGAGAAACCGGCGCCCTCTTTCAGCAATTTTATAACCATTTCTATTTTTAACTTAAGAAATTTATTACCCATAGTATCTGCAGAGATTTGAACGGAATTAACAAGAGGGGTGCCACTGGCAAGTACCATGGAAAGAGTGCGGGACATTTTTGAAACAAAGAAGTGAGAATATATATCACCAAGAAAAGGTACAGCCAGTTTCCATTTGTCAATATACAACCTGCCGGTTTCACTTCTTCGAAAGTAAAAAAAACCTGCTGCCAAAAATATCAAACAAAAAAGAATCTCAACAAAATTAGATTTTAAGATACCGCCTGTCACCACAAGAAAAAGAGTAATCCTGGGAAGCTTTGTACCCGCACTAAAATATGTCTGAGTGAAAGTCGGCACAACATAGATCAGTAAAAAAAATAAAACAAATGTTGATACGACAATCAATATAGCTGGATATATAGATGCGGAAACCACTTTTTGCCTGAGTGCTAACATTTTCTTCATATATATTAGATATCTTGAAATAGCGACAGGAATATTGCCGCTTTTTTCTCCCGCAGCAAGAGAAGCAACATAAAAATTGGAAACCAGATTAGAATACTTTCTAAATGAATCTGAAAGTGATCCGCCTTTAAAAACATCGTTCCTTATTTCTTTTAAAATATCATTAAGTTCGCCCTCGTCATCTTTTTCAAGAATGGAATCTAAAGCCTTCACAATGGGAAGCCCCGCCTTAATTAAAACGGAAAATTCATGGTTAAAGGAAAGAAAATCCCTTATCTTAAACCGTTTGCGATTTATTCCTTTTTGAAAAAAAGATTCGCCTCTTCCTGTCTTACGGATTTGAAGCAAAAAATTTCCTTCATTTTCCAGATGTTCTTTAAGAGAGGCTTTATTATCTGCTATCAGATTTTTCTCAACAATGCCGCCACTTGAAGTTGCTATCTTGCATTTAAAGGTAGGCATAAATATTTCATACCTTTCGCTAATTTTCAGAGGTATAATTTAATTTATTACCTAAATCCTGCAAGCTCCGAGTTTGCCGAAGACCTGCCTGCGGCAGGCAGGTGCAGGGCGGCAGGGGCGCAGACGTTGCGATACTTCAAGTCCTTGCCGACACCGCAGATTCGGTAAAACCGGCACTCCCTGAGGGTAAACTATTTTCAGAAACCGCAGCCTTTATGGCCGCATCAACAAGTACAACATTTCTATAATTCGTTGATATTAAAAGCATAATTTTCTTTTTGAAAATAGTTTATGCGGGTTTTAGGTATTAATATTGTGAGGCCAAAGTGCCTAAGAGAAACGGAGAAGCGGGGAAACGGGAAAACGAAAAAGAGATACAAATTCCCCTGGGCAGCCCCGAGTTATCAATTAGCTCACCAAAGGCATACCATAACTCGCTTAGGCACTTGCAGTCTGAACGTAACATAATTTAATTCGATAAGCAAAAATTAGCGAAACGTAAGATATTTAGCTTTAACTCAATTATTATCGGATAATTCTGGTTATTCTTCAGTTATATTACATCAAAGACCATCTTGCATTAAGAAAAGCCAATTCTAATCACCAGAGGTTCAAATCGTTTTGCACTTTCAATAAATATCCCACACATGTCACAGCGCATAGGAGTCATCCTTTCTTTTCTATTGACCAGATGCGTATACCCTGGAAAAAATACCTGAAAAACTTGTAATGGAAATAAATTTATGATTTGTTTTGCCGATGTAATATAATATATTAGGTGGATAATATGAAAGCAACTTTTCAATAAGTTCAGGCACTTCCTGTACTTCACCCTTTAAAAAAGGGAGATTGAGGGAGATTTTCCCATTGCTGCCCGAACTTTTTGAGAAATGACATATGAAACGAGTCAGCAGCAGATGCAAATCTATCAAAAAGTTACTCACCTCAGATTAAATTTAAAAAATAATCAGGACCGCAAAATATGAAAAACAGGTCATTATTAATTGAACCCCATGGAGGAGATCTTGTCGATCTTCGCGTGGACCCAAATCTCGGAACATATCTGAAAGAGACCGCAATGACCCTGCCAGATATTACATTGAACGACCGGCAGCTTTGCGATCTTGAACTCCTTGCAACAGGGGTTTTATCACCTCTCAGGGGTTTTATGAACAGATTCGATTATGAATCCACCTTGAATCGCACGCGACTGGCAAATGATATTTTATATCCGATTCCGATCTGTCTGGATATTTCCGGCAATAAAGCCAGGGTCATAAAAATTGGTCAGTCTATTGCTCTAAGAGATGCAGAGGGCTTTCTTCTATCCATTATGCATGTAGAAGATAAATGGCCAATTGATAAAAAAAGAGAGGCCTTAAATATTTATGGTACGCTTGACAAAACACATCCTGGTGTAAACTATGTTTTCAACAAACTAGAAAGTTATTATATAGGCGGCAGACTGGAAGTAATAAGTCTTCCGCTGCATTTCGATTTTAAACAGCTTCGAATGACCCCTGAGGAAATCCGAGCACTATATTTAAAATTAGGCTGGCATCGGGTGGTTGGATTCCAGACAGAAAATCCAATTCACCGGCCACAGTTTGAAATGACCTTGAAGGCCATGCAGCAGGCCAAAGCAAATTTGCTGATTCTTCCAATCGTTGGAATGACCAAACCAGATGATTTTGATCATTATACTCGTGTCAGGTGCTGTCGAAATATAACTCGTCACTACCCTCCGGACTCTTTTCTTTTAAATTTACTGCCTTTAGCCATGAGAATGAGTGGCGCAAGAGATGCTCTTCTGCATTTAATTATTGCGAAAAATTATGGCTGTACACATTTTATTATCGGGCGTGACCATGCAAGTCCTGGACCGGATAACAATGGGAATCCTTTTTACAAAAAGGATGAGGCTCGCAGATTAGCTGAAGAATGCAGCAAGGAGATCGGTGTGCAAATTATCCCTTTTGAAGAGATGGTTTATCTGCCCTTTGAAGACAAGTATCTCCCTTCTGATCAAGTGCCTGACGAGAGTCAGGCCATTTCTCTCTCCGGTTCGGATATCAGAAAACGGTTTCGAACCGGCAGCAAAATTCCTGAATGGACAACATTCCCGGAAGTTATAAAGGAAATACAAAAAGCTTACCCTCCCCCGCAGAAACAGGGATTTACAATCTTTTTAAGCGGTTTGTCAGGTGCAGGAAAATCTACCATAGCCAAGGTTCTTTTCTCCAGATTCATGGAGATAGGGGATCGGCCGGTAACTCTTTTAGACGGCGACATTGTCCGCCATAATCTATCCAGCGAGCTAAATTTTTCAAAAGAACACAGGGACATAAACGTACGCCGCATTGGATTTGTAGCAAGTGAGATTACAAAAAACCGAGGCATAGCCATTTGTGCACCCATCGCACCCTATGCCGAAACAAGGGCTGAAATAAGAAAAAAGATAGAAGCGTATGGAGGATTTATTGAAGTTCATGTTTCCACTCCCATTGAAGTATGTGAAAAAAGAGATAGAAAAGGAATGTATGCAAAAGCCAGAGCAGGACTTATAAAGGGATTCACAGGAGTCGATGATCCGTATGAAATACCGGAATCACCGGAAATTCATATCGATACAACTAATATTATACCTGATGAGGCCGCTCAAGAAATTTTGTTGCTGCTTGGACAAAAAGGTTATATTTAATTGGTTTATTATGAAGTGGTGAGTGGTGAGTGGTGAGTGGTGAGTGGTGAGTGGTGAGTGGTGAGTTATGGGCTAATGGTTGTCCCCGCTCCTAAATTATGGTGAATGCTCTCATCCTGAATCAAAGATTCAAAAAGGGCTTCTATCAGGTCAAAAGCCTGAAACGCGTCCATCCCGACACTCAACGCCGATTCATCTCCATCCTTCGCTGCGCTCAGGAAGGGGACTTCTCGGCGGAAAGTTAAGTCTAATAGAAACAGGAGCTTATAACTCGTAACCCATTACTCATTACTCATTACTCATTACTCATAGCTCACCCTTTATCTTATGATCACGCCCAGAGACATGGTTTTAAAAATTCAATAAAATTAAGATGAATAATAAAAAAATATTAGTTGCAGGTGGTGCTGGATATATCGGATCCCATATGGTAAAACAGATGCTCGATGCCGGCTACAGGGTCATAACCCTGGATAACCTCTCCACAGGCCATCGCGACCTGGTGCCAGGAGGACTCTTTATTAAAGGAGATATTGGTAATGCCGTTATTCTTGATCAAATATTTTCAGAACACCGAATTAACGTTGTTATGCATTTTGCAGCATATTCTCTTGTTGGTGAATCAGTGAAAAATCCACTGAAATATTATCGCAACAATCTATCTGAAACCATTGAGCTTCTTATGTCTATGATACGGCACAAGATCATCTATTTTGTATTTTCTTCAACAGCCGCTGTTTACGGCGAACCTGCAAAAATACCTATAACGGAAGAGCATCCTTGCAGCCCTGCAAATCCATATGGAGCCAGCAAGCTTGCCGTGGAATCTTTGCTGAAATACTGTGAGTCGGCATACGGGCTTAAATATGCCTGCTTACGTTATTTTAATGCCGCAGGTGCCGATGAATCCGGAATAATTGGGGAACGCCATGAACCGGAAACTCATTTAATTCCATTGATATTAAAAGTCGCAACTGGTGAGATCGAAAATATCAAAATTTTTGGAACAGATTATCCAACCAGTGATGGAACATGTATCAGAGACTATATACATGTCAATGATCTATCCACGGCACATATACTTGCATTAGAAGCACTTTTGTCCAACGGAAAAAGCTCGGTTTATAACCTTGGAAACAGCCGGGGGTATTCGGTTCGAAAAATTATTGACCTGGCAAGAAAGGTAACAAACCATTCAATTCCGTCAATCAGCTCTAAAAGGAGGCCGGGTGATCCAGCTGTTTTGATAGCGAGTTCTGAAAAGATAAAAAGTGAGCTGGGATGGAAACCTCGTTATGAGGATATGGAAACAATTATCAGATCTGCATGGATTTGGCATCAAAAGGAAGCCTGCCAACTCAAAACAGAGCAAAAGATCTGACACCGTTGTGCCATGCGTAAAGTGTCGTATCAGGCACTTGTCATTCCCGCGAAGGAGGATACCAGGTATTTTGGGTTGCTTCGGCACTTCTGGATTTTAGACTCCAGCATGAACGGCGGCTGTCTTTACGATATTATTTAGATGACACGGCACTGCCGCAATTAATTCAGCATGAAAACCCGGGAGCCGGCCAGATGTCAGCAGCTAGATATTATATTAACCAGTTGAAACCGCTATATTTAATGGTATGCGAATACGGGAGGTTAAACATGTTTCGCTTTAAAGTTATTCCCCTTATTTTTGTATTTGGAATTATTATGACAAGCGGCTGCATGTCAAATGAAGAAAAAAAAATATCTTATCTTGAAAGTGGCAATACTTATTTTGACAAAGAAGAATACAAAAGCGCAGAACTGGAATTCAGAAATGCCATACAGATAGATCCAAACTTTATCGATGCCTATCAACGCCTTGGCGAAACCTATCTTAAACTTGGAAAGCCCCGTGAATCTTTCAAAGCATTTGACACAGTCATAAAGTTGGATCCCGACAATACAGATGCGCAGCTTAAACTTGCTACATTCTATTTGTTGGGCAAAAAAATAAAAAAATCCAGAGAAAAAGTAGATGCTGTTCTCAAAAAAGAACCGGATAATATAGAAGCTCTTTTTCTGCTCGCCGGCATTCAGGAACTGAATAAAACCCTTAATGAAGCTTCTTCTACACTTAGAAAAATTATAGAATTAGACAGCGGTGAAACCAGGGCATATTTGAGACTTGCCCGCATTCTTTCAAAACAGGGTAATCCGTCTGATGCTGAAAAGCTTTTAAAAAATATAATAAGCATTAATCCTGATAATATACAAACTCGACTCGCTCTTTTCAGACTTTATACAGGAAAAAATAGATTAGATCTTGCAGAATCGGAACTTAAAAAAGCAATAGATGTAAATCCTGAGAACACAGAACTTTACCTCGTATTGGGCAATTTTTATTTGATACGAAAAAATATAGAAAAAGCAAAAGAAGTATATCAAAAAGCAATTGAAACAGATCCTGAGAACATAAAGCCTTATATGGTAATAGCTAAAGCCTATGATTTTACAGGTAACCATGAAAAGGCGTTTTCTTTTTACAAAAAAGCCCTAAATATACAGCCCGATAATATCAAAGTTTTGGAAACTGTTGCGACATTTTGCTTTAATAACAAAAAATTTGATTTAGCTGAGCAACACATTACAAAGATTTTAGCCAGACGAGCAAAATATTTTCCAGCCAGAATGCTGAAGGGAAAACTTTTTATTTCAAACCAGAAGTTTGACGATGCAATTGCTTTATTTGAGCAGCTTATCAACGAAGAGCCGAAATCTTTCAGCTCATATTATTACAAAGGTGTTGCACTTTTTAAAAAGGGCAAAATAAATGCCGCAAAAACAGCCCTTTTGAAGGCCGTCGAAATCAAGCCTGATTACATAAAAGCAAAGCTTTTGCTTGCTAAAACTTATCTTTATGAACGCAGTTTCGATATGGCCCGGCAAGAGAGCAAAGAAGTTCTTAAATTTTTACCTGGAAATTACCAAGCCGAGCTTACCTTTGGAACCGCCTGCATGTATCAGAAAAAAATCAGCGAGGCACAAAAATCCTTTGAATCTCTGATCAATATAGCACCAGCCAATCCAGCAGGCTATTTCAAAATGGGGCTTTTACAGCGTATCCAAAAAAAATACGAACCAGCCATGATAAATTTTGAGAAAGGACTATCCATCAACCCCAGGCTTATGGATGTATTCACAAATATAATTTCGATACTTGCAGAAAAAAAGGAATTTGATACCGCAATTGAAAGATGTGATAAGCAGATAAAATTATTAGATGGACAGCCCGCTTCTATTGCAGTTATTCATTATTTAAAGGGAAAGCTTTACCTTTCAAAACAAGAGAATCTCTATGCTGAAAACTCATTCAAAAGCGCGTTAAAGGAAAATCCGAATTTTATGCAGCCTTACTTTGAACTGGCCAAAATATATCTTTCCGACAATAAAGAATATAAAGCCATTGCCCAGTACATGGCGGCTTTAAATAAAAATCCCAGACAGTCCGCTCCCCACATGCTTCTCGGAATTATTTATGATATGCAAAAACGATTCGATCTTTCGGAAAAGCATTATAGAAGAGCTCTTGCCATTGATCCCGGTTTTGTTCCGGCAGCCAACAATCTCGCCTACCTGCTTTCCGAACAGAACAAAAATATTGATGAAGCGCTCGCTCTTGCACAAAAAGCAAAGGAAAAATTTCCCGATGATCCGTCAATAATGGATACACTTGGTTGGATTTACTATAAAAAAGGTTTGTATGACAGCGCGATAAATGAATTTCTGCTCTGTCTGGATAAAATCCCTGAAAATGCATCGGTGCATTATCATCTCGGCTTGGCATATCTGAAAAAAGAAGACAGAATAAAAGCCAAAGAAGAACTGGAAATGGCCCTTACTTTAAATAAAAATTTTGATGGATCAAAGAAAGCAAAACAGATATTGTCAGTGTTGTAAACACCGGACATTTTCCCAGTCGCAGTTTTCTTTTTTACTGAAAGGGGAAATTTCAAACCTAACCTGATCGTTTCAAATTCTGACTGGACAGCTTTTTACTTAATATCAATTAAGTAAAACCTCTCTTTATCAATTATCCACCGCCAAATTTGGGTGAGGTATTTCATTAGAAAACAGTACATTTTCCGCTTTTATAATCAAAATTTGAAACCCTCCCGGCTTTCCGATCTTACCGGATCTGCTCTATTGCCGACAGCTCGAAGTATTATTATACGTCTTTGCCTCCGGCGTCTCGCATCTCCTGCAAGCTCGAAAATCGCTCAGATTAGGTTAAAGCCTGTTTGAAAACCTTCCCCTTTCCCCAATCTTTGCATAAGGTGAAAGCATAGCGCTAATGCCAAACTTTAATCAGCCAC
>CAZRLQ010000059.1:3822-10190 GCA_964600725.1 uncultured Desulfobacterales bacterium | reverse complement strand
GATGATTATTCAGTTGTCGCTGCCGATATTTCAAAAAAGTTCAAGATATTCAAATCACCCCGTGATAGACTTAAAGAAGCTTTGTCGATTTCAGGGAGATGTTATCACAAAGAATACTGGGCGCTTCAGGGAGTCTCCTTCTCTTTGAAAAAAGGCGCGACCATGGGAATTTTGGGTGTCAATGGCAGTGGGAAGAGCACGCTTTTAAAAATTGTATGCGGATTTTTACAGCCGACTCACGGGAATGTAAGAACCAGTGGCCGTATTGCATCTATTCTCGAACTTGGTACAGGTTTTAACAGGGATTTTACGGGCCGGAATAATGTCTATCTTTACGGCGGTGTTATGGGATTATCAAAAAAGTCTGTAATTGGTATTATGCCTGATATAGAAGCTTTTGCAGATATTGGTGATTTTTTTGACAGGCCTTTGCGGATATATTCGAGCGGTATGTTTATGCGTCTTGCCTTTGCCTGTACAATTTATATGGAACCTGATATTTTAATTATTGATGAGGCTCTCGCGGTCGGCGATATTGCCTTTCAGCATAAATGCACAGACAGGATAAAAAAACTCCAGGAAACGGGCGTTTCGATTCTGTTTGTCAGTCACAATATTTCTGCAGTAAAAAGCCTCTGTCAGGAAGCTATCTTGCTTGAGAAAGGGCGGACAATAAAAGAAGGAAAAGCAGAGGATGTGGCAAATTACTATCACGGTCTTTTGGCACAAAATGAGCAAAAAAAGGCTGGGTTTTCTGGTGCAGGACAGAAAAAAGAAAAAGAGGAGAAACCAGCATCCGATAAAACAGATTTAAACAATTCTGCTGCCCACCGCGTAGGTACAGGTGAAGTATTTATTGATGCGGTATTATTGCAGGATACGGCCGGCAATTTATTAAAAAGTGTTCAATTTAATCAGGACGTTTCCATATTAGTGCGGATGAAAGCAAGGGACAAATGCCGTCCGGCAGTCGTCGGCTGTCTTATTCGGGATCGTTTTGGGATTGATCTTCTGGGCACGAATACTGCCGTAGAGGGTCTGCAGCTGCCTGAAATGGAAGAAGGCGAGCTATGTACGATAGTTTTCAGAATGCGCGTGCCCCTTTTAAAAGGGAGCTACAGCATTACGGTGGCAGTGGGATATGATCCTGACCGTCCGCTTTTCTATGACTGGCTGGATAATGCTTATGTTTTCGAAGTCTTTCCTCCCGCCCACAGAAAGGTCGTTAATTGTAAGTTACATCTGCCCATAAATATAGAAATCTATAAGTGATTTTAAGGAATACGCCTTTGGCGTTGCCAAATTTAATTTTTTATTAGACAATTTTGCTCACTTTGTTTCAGGTTGAATTTGTAACCAAGCCCTAAATATTTCTAACACGGCGAAGGAGTACCGTAACTTTAGGCACTTTAGCTCACTCGCAGGCACTTTTTGCTCATCTATTGTATCATGCCGAATCTATTAAGCAAAAAATGGGATTTCCTATACTATTAAATTTAAATTATACATCTAAAAATTAGCGAAAGGCAGGTTATCTTTCATCTTTGGCTTTATACAAGCCTTAAAGTTTGAATTGTCTGCAGGTGGATTAAATGCATCAAAGCTCTCTGAACAATATGCTCTGGTTTAAAAGAAAATATCTGGGCGGCAGGGAAAAGGAAAAATTGTTTATTATAGATCTTGGAAGTTTCGACGTAAACGGCTCCTATAGGAGCCTTTTTAATGAAACCGGCTGGAAATACTTTGGTATGGATATGTCGCCCGGGAAAAACGTGGATATTGTATTGGATGATCCTTATGATTGGAAAGAGATTCAATCAAATTCAGCCGATGTTCTGATTTCAGGCCAGGCATTTGAGCATATCGAATTTTTCTGGATTACCATGCTTGAAATAGAGAGGGTGCTCAGGCCAGGGGGTATCTGCTGTATTATAGCCCCTTCCGGAGGTCCTGAGCATCGGTATCCTGTTGATTGCTGGCGTTTTTATCATGACGGGTTTGCCGCCCTGGCGCGTTTTGCGCGTCTCGAACTTAAGGAGGCTGTTACAAATCGTAAAACTGATATTTCTTATACCGATTCAAGCAATATCTGGCAGGATACTATTGTGGTTTACAGAAAGGTAAAAGCTCCGCCTTTTTATGCCCTGCGCCATAGAATATGGCGGTTTCTGCTGCACAGGATGCTGACCTGGAACTTGCAGTAATAAGTGCGATGAGCAGGTAAAACAGCTCCAAATTTGAAATTTCAGAATTCCTTTGGAGGAAAAGTTCATGCATCGTTTCTGGGATACAATTATTGAACCAGCAGTAAAGATACTAAGACCTGAAAGCATCCTTGAAATAGGATCTGATTTAGGGACAAACACCAAAAATCTGCTGGCATATTGTGGAAAAAATAATGCAATTCTACATGTTGTAGATCCGGTGCCAAAATATGATATGGCTGCATGGCAGAAAGAATATGGTGATTTCGCATTTTTCTATAAATCATTAAGTTTAAACGCAATACCTAAGATAGGCCGGTTTGATCTGGTTTTGATTGATGGTGATCACAACTGGTATACTGTCTATAACGAACTTAAGCTGATAGAAAAATGCTGCCTTCAATCATCTATGCATTTTCCCCTTGTTATGCTTCATGATATCGGCTGGCCGTACGGGCGAAGAGACCTTTATTACAATCCTGAAAATATACCAGAAGTTTACAGAAAGCCTTGCAAACAAAAAGGTATCAGTCCCGAATCCGCTGAACTGCTGGAAGAAGGCGGATTAAACTCCCACCTTTTCAATTCAATATATGAAAACAACCTGCAAAACGGCGTGCTTACCGCGTGCGAGGATTTTGTTGAAGAATCAGGGCAAAAGCTTGAATTTTTGACTCTGCACGGGCTGTTCGGCCTTGGGATTATTTTTTCCAGGCATTTGAGTCATCAGAACAAGGAACTGGAAATTTTTTTTGAAGAGCTGGAGGTGAGGACGGCTGTTAAAAGATATCTTGAAAGAATAGAAAAGGCGAGGATAGAATCAGAACTTTTACTTTGCAATAAAAAAGATGAACTTAAAAAAGTTATGTCTGAAGGAAAAGAGAGGATCAACGAGCTTAAGGGGCAGCATGAAGAGAGGATCAACGAGCTTAAGGGGCAGCATGAAGAGAGGATCAACGAGCTTAAGGGGCAGCATGAAGAGAAGATCAACGAGCTTAAGGGGCAGCATGAAGAGAAGATTGAGCAAATCGAAGGCGAACTCAAGAAGCGTGCATTGGAAGTCAAGATGCTGGGCCAATGGGTTGAACAGTTGATTACGTTGATTTCCGAGATATTAAACTCCAATCGATGGAAAATCGGAAACCGGATCGGTGATATATTGAGGATGCTGACACTCAAGCATCAGGTTCCGATGGCCGGGGACCGGCTTGAAGAACTGACCGGAAGGTTTGAAGCATGGAAAGCAGGTGATGAAAATATTGTCATACCTGAGAAAATGCCTGCATCGAATCGTTTCAGTCTGCACAAGCCAGGCGAAAAGCAAAAGAACCCGGAGAAAAAGAGCATTTCAATTATTATCTTAAATAGAGATGGCGCAAAACATTTAAAGAACTTTTTTCAATCTTTTCTTGCGAATAATACTTATCAAAACATCAATTTTATTGTTGTAGACCATGGGTCATCAGATGACAGCATTGAGATTTTGCGATCCTTTAAACTGAAATTTCCTGTTGAAATCATACTTTATGATACCAATAACAGCTTTTCCCATTCAAACAATATTGCAGCCAAAAGATCCAGCTCCGACTACCTGCTGTTTTTGAATAATGATATCATTTTTCAGCAGGATCCGATACCTGCTCTCGTAAAACAGATGAATGATACAAGCATTGGTGTTGCCGGAATCAGGCTGCTGTATCCTGCGGAAAAGACCGGCTCAAAGAGATCGATTTTAAAAAAATTAAAGACCGGGGATAAATTTTCAGGAAAAGTTCAGCATGCCGGAATCAAGTTCAATATTGACACTGCCCACGGTTTCTTCCGTCCTTATAATCTGAGTGTGCATTCAGATACCAGTGCTGCTTTTGCTGAGCCGGGTATATTTCCGGCTGTAACCGGGGCCGCGATGTTATGCCGCCGGGAAGAGTTTTTAAGTATAGGAGGGTTTTGTGAGAAATACGTTTACGGGTATGAAGATGTAGACCTTTGTCTCACCTGCCTTGCAAAGCTAAACAAGATGAGTTATTCAGCCAATAAATTGTCCCTGGTTCATGCTGAAAGTGCGACTGCAAAATTATCTGCTTCCGAAAAGATTAACAATAGAAGGAGAAATAACCAGGCGATTCTTATGGATCGGTACGGCTATTCAATTAGAAAGGCATTTTACAAAGACCTGGTTGCAGGCAACAAATTCTGGACAGATCAACGACTGAAAATAGCCTTTGCCGTAACCGAAGCCTCTGAAAATGCCAAGGCAGGAGACTATTTTACAGCGCTTGAACTATCAAATGCTTTTGTTTCGACATGCAGATGGGATGTAGGGTTTATGGCACGCAACCGGAACTGGTATGACCTGCAAAATACAGATGTTCTCATTGTAATGGTGGATGCCTTTGACCTGACTAAAATTTATAATGCAAAACCAGGGCTGGTAAAGATCGCATGGATGAGAAACTGGTTTGATCGCTGGAGTGAAAGAGAATGGTTTGATGATTACGATATCTATTTGTGCTCATCAAATAAAGGCTCTGTTTTTATTTCAGAACAGGGGAAAAAAGTGCATCATTTCCCCATAGCAACAAATGAGAACCGGTTTAAACCGGATAATATAAAAGAAGAAGAGCCTGATTTTGATTATTGTTTTACTGGTCATAAATGGGGTGCTCTCCGTGATATCGAAGTCATGCTTGATCCGGAAAAATTGGATTACAGGTTTGCAGTCTTTGGAAACGGCTGGGAGAGGCATAATAAATTCGGCAAATACTGGAAGGGTTTTGTTCAATATTCAAAGCTTCCTTCCATATACTCAAAGGCACGGGTCGTCATCGATGATGCGGTTCATCACATAACAAAGCAGTGGGGTTCGGTCAACAGCCGGGTGTTTGATGCACTGGCATCCGGGGCACTGGTTATTTCAAACGGTGTTGAAGGATCAGATGATCTGTTTAAGGGAGAGCTTCCAACATATAAAACAGGAGATGAGTTAAAAGCCCTGCTTGATATGTATCTCGGGGATGAAAATCTGCGCAGGGAGACTGCCGCCAACCTGCAAAAGAGTGTACTTGAAAGCCATACCTATACCAGGAGAGCTTTAAAAATAAAATCGATTCTGGCCGATTTTTATGGACATAAATTTCGCATAGCCATAAAGGTCCCGGTTCCAAAGAGAGATGAGGCTCATATGTGGGGCGATTACCACTTTGCATTGGCCCTTAAACGATCTCTTGTAAAATTCGGTCATTCAGTCAGAGTCGATCTGATGCCCAACTGGTATACGCCCTTGGGACTGGGAGACGATGTAGTGATCGTTTTGCGCGGTTTGAGCCGGTATGCACCCAGGCCTGGGCAGATCAACCTCATGTGGCTCATCAGTCATCCTGACAAGATCGATTTAAAAGAGCATGAAGAGTATGATCACATCTTTGCAGCTTCACTGCAATATTCCGCCAAACTCAAAGAACAGACCAGTACACCTGTATCTGCCTTGCTCCAGTGCACCGATACAAAACTTTTTTATCCTGAAACAAAGGGTGATGTTCCTGCACATGAGGTTTTATTTGTCGGCAATTCAAGAAAAAAGTACCGGAAAATTGTTAAAGATGCCATTGAAAGTGATATTTCCGTAAGCATTTACGGGGTGATGTGGGAAGATATCGTCCCGGCCGGATATATTAAGGGCACCCATATCAAAAATACAAGTTTGCGTTATTATTATACCAAATCCAAGGTGATACTGAATGATCATTGGCCTTCCATGGGGGAAAACGGATTTGTGTCAAACAGAATCTTTGATGCCGGGGCCTGCGGGGCATGTATTGTCTCAGATAGAGTTTCAGGAATTTTTGAGCTTTTCGGTGATGCGGTTGTTACTTACAGCAATAAATCTGAACTGAAAAGTATTATAGACGACCTTTTATCGGATGAGACAAAGCGGAAAACATATGGCAGAAAACTGCGGAAAATTGTTTCTGAAAAACACGGGTTTGAAAACAGGGCAGATACTATTTTGCAGGTTATTGAGCAGATAGCCTCTAATAAGCCCAAACTTGCCTGCGGCCTGCAAGGCATTACCTTTCCTCAAAATAAGCAGACTTTCATCCAATCTTCCGGTTTAGGGAAGACGAAAATTTAGAGCCGTCTGTTTGAATGCGATACACAGTCAGG
>CAZRLQ010000059.1:0-3722 GCA_964600725.1 uncultured Desulfobacterales bacterium | reverse complement strand
CTGAAATCATTTTTAAAATCCCAAAATTAAGCCCTTTTGCCAAAACTAAGCCTTTTTAATGGATAGGAGTTAATAAGGTATTGGAAAGCAAACGAAAAATTTTCATTCTCATGGGAACTTACAACGGCAGCCCTTTTTTAGCTGAACAGCTTCAAAGCATTCAGAATCAGGATTTAAGAGACTGGACATTGCTGGTCAGGGATGATGGTTCAAAAGATGATACCTGTAATATCGTCGCTGATTTTACAAAAAAAGATAATAGAATCGTATACATAAGTGATGACAACAAGCATCTTGGAGTAATCGGCAATTATGGCCGTCTTATGAGAGCCGCCATGGATTCTGGTGCTGAAACCATATTTTTTTCCGATCAGGATGATGTCTGGCTTCCATACAAGATGAGCCGCCAGATCCGGCATATGGCTGAATTTGAACGTTTATACGGAAGAGATACACCTGTTTTAATTCATTCTGATCTCAAGGTTGTTGATAAGAGATTAAATACAATTTCTGATTCTTTCATGGTTTACCAGGGTATTGCCAATGAATCGAAATCTCCTTTAAAAATACTGTTAGCTCAAAACTTTGTTACAGGATGTGCCACGGTAATTAACAGACCATTACTGGAAATAGCGCTGCCAATACCTGAAAATGTGATGATGCATGACTGGTGGATTGCTCTTTGTGCTGCCGCCTGCGGTAAAATCAGTTATATTCAAGACGCCATGCTGCTTTACAGGCAGCACGGGAAAAATGAAGTCGGTGCCAAGGGCCGTTTGGACATGCTTAATCCGATCCGTACAAATGTCATTGATCGATGGACAGATGGCAAACGTCATTTCTTAGGCTCCATTGGTCAGGCGGATTCACTTGGCAAAAGAGTAAAAAAGATAGGCAAAACCCGTTTCTGTGATAGTATATTGTTTGCTGACAATTATGCCGGATGTGTAAAACAAAAAAGAATGAAACGATTGTTTATAATATATAAAATGGGAATAAGGCGGCAAGGATTACTTCGTCAGGCGATTTTTTATTTGAGGCTGCTTCTGATACGATAAAGTCGCTAAACAACATTTTTCAATAACTGTCACGCCCTGCCGGCTTAACTAAGCATGAAAATAAGGAGTTTTTTACCACATGGTCAAAAATATCAATCTACTTCTTAATTTCTGGGAAAAGAAATTAAACAGACCGGCTGTTTTATCCAAGCCATGGAAAATCTTTATTGAGGTTTCACTAAGCTGCAATTTGCGCTGCATCACCTGCGCTCACAGCAAATCAACTTTTGGCGGAATAATGAAAGATGAGACTTTTGAACATATCAAACCGGTCTTAGCTTCCGCCAGGGTGATACATGAGGTTGGCTATGGAGAACCTTTGCTTAATAAAACATTTGTGGAAAAATTAAGATACTTGAAGCAGTCAGATATTTTTGTGGATATCTACTCCAATGGAATGCTGTTGAATAAAGAAACAGCCGGTCATCTGGTCGATCTGCAGTTAGATCAGATTACGTTTTCCATAGATGGCGGAACAAAGGAAACATTTGAAGCTGTCAGGTCAGGTGCGAACTATTCAAAGGTATTGGAAAATATCGATGCTCTGCACCGGATAAAGACTCAGAAAAAAAGTAAAAGACCATTTTTGCGTGTAAATTATGTTGGAATGCGAAGGAATATCAAAGAACTTCCTATGGCAATCAGGACCTTGTCCAAAATCGGCATCAAGGAATTGGTGCTGAGCGATATGTCGCCTCCTGACCCTGATCTGGCGCAGGAATGTCTATATTATTATAAAGATGTTGCAGATCAGGTTATTGAAAGGTCAAAAAAGATCGCAGCTCAATGCCGGTTAAACTTAATTGTGCCGTCTGCTTTTAACGATCCGGAAATTGTGCAGACTTATTATAATATGTCAGGTAGCTGCCCGGGCAGCATGGACCAAAATGAAGAATTTTTTCCCAACAGCATTGAATACAGCGATCAAACTAATCAGCTGGCGAACATTCAACCGGCTGATCAGAGCGATGACAATGAAAATGACTGCAAGTATGCAGATTCATACAAGAAGTATCCATGTTATGAACCATGGCAGACGATCTATATTACTTATGATGGAAACGTTAGACCATGCTGTGCAATGAGCGAATCATTCGGCAATATTATGCAAAGCTCCATTGAAGATATATGGAACAATAAAAAATACCGGCTTTTAAGAAAAACGGTCAACAGTAAAAAACCTGCATTTAAGGCTTGCAGGCATTGCCTTTTGCGCAGGCGGGTGCAGATTTCTTTTCAAGACGGTATTATTATGGGCTGTAAATCAATAATAAATAATGGTATAATTCATACAGCTCAAAGAGCTTTAAAGTATTTTTCGGAATATTTTTAGCGGTATCGGCTATGAGAATACCGCTGCTGAATATATTTGACGAAGATATGCGTGATGTGGTGTCTGGTGCGGCTTTTGCCTTTGCGCTTCGCATAATGGGGGCCGGGTTCGGATTCGGTTTCAATCTATTGCTGGCCCGTATTTTAGGTGCAGGCGGTGTTGGAATATATTATCTTTCTTTGACAGTGACAACCATTGCCACGGTGATCGGCCGGCTGGGACTGGACAATTCGCTGCTTCGGTATGCGTCTGTCGGCGCAGCAAATCACAACTGGGATCAGGTCGCAGGTATATACCGTCAGGCTCTATATCTTGCCCTGGCAGCATCCGGTTTTACATCTGTTTTGATGTTTATGTTCGCTCCGTGGATTGCGTGCGATATATTCAAAAAGCCCGCTCTGATCACTTTGCTGCGTATAATGGCCTTCTCCGTCGTACCTTTCAGCTTGCTGAACCTTTACGCAGAGCTTCTCAAGGCATTTAAAAAAACCGGACAGGCGAGTTTTATTCAAGGAACAGGTATACCTTTGGCGTGCCTTCTGATGCTGATTTGCCTGGCCTGGACAACTCTCTCCGTTGATGAAATAGCCTTGATTTATGTGATCGCTTCGATATCTGTCTTATCATCCGGTATCTGGTTATGGCGTAAAGCCGCACCTCAAATCTCCGGTTTAAGAGGGAAATTTTGTCTGAGAAGGCTTATCGCTACAAGTTTGCCTCTGTTTTGGGTTTCTTCCATGAGTATGCTGATGTCCTGGACCGATACGATAATGCTTGGGGTCTGGATGGAAAGTGATTCAGTGGGGCTTTATAATGCTGCTGCACGGATTGCCATGCTGACAAGCTTTATTCTCGTGGCGGTCAATACGATCGCTGCACCAAAATTTGCATCAATGTATGCGCAAGGGGATTATCGGGCATTGGAAAAATTTGCCCGTCAAATTACTCTGATTATGATACTTTTTGCGACGCCGGTTTTAACAATTTTTCTTGTTTGGCCAAAGTTAATCCTTAAGCTTTTTGGCCCTGAATTTATATTTGCCGACAAAGCCCTTACCGTTCTCGCCCTTGGACAATTTGTAAATGTGGCAACCGGTTCAGTTGGTTATCTTCTTATGATGAGCGGTCATGAAAAACTGATGAGAAACAATATCATATTTGCTGCTGTATTGAATGTAGCTTTCAATATCATTTTGATTCCCAGGTTTGGTATTGTGGGCGCTGCGTCATCTACGGCAGCCGCCCTGTCTGTGATGAATATTGTTTCAATGGGTTTGGTTTACTGGAAGACAGGGCTGCTGACATTTCCATATCCCAAAAGTGTATTGTAG
>CAZRLQ010000058.1:0-10225 GCA_964600725.1 uncultured Desulfobacterales bacterium | reverse complement strand
ATGGCAACCCTGATTCTTCAGAGTATTGAACGTTTCATTTTCGATCTTCCAGCGGGCACATCCACCCCGCATAATTTCATAAGCTTACGAAACACAAACCCCGCAATGCCCTGTTTTCAGCACTTAGGGATGGAGACGGGAATTGCTGGGGAAAGATTTCGAATCGGTTGGCTGAATCACCGCGCAAGAGGAGATTGCAGCTTGACAAGATGGTCTTAAGTTAGCGCTTATGGGGGCTTCCCGGCCATCCCGCTCTGCGGGAGGAGAATTTACTGATTTGCCTCAGTCGTAATTTGCACGAGTCGCTTCATCTGCCATGGTCGGCTCTATAAGTGACTTCCACGCAGAGTCATCCCATGTTCCTAAATAAGTATGCATATCAAGATACTTCTTCGGTATAGGGTGCGTGCCTACAATAACCTCGACTCCATAGCGTTTTTCAAGGTAGGCCTTAAATGTCTCGATATAGGAACAGGGTGGATAACCAACGAGCAGGCCGGTAGCCAGGTGAATAACTTCTGCGCCATTTTTAACCATCTCTTCGCCCGCATATTCTATGTTGCCGCCGGGACAACCATCGCAAGTTGTATAACCAACCAACTCAACTTTTGTATCCATGTATATGCTGAAAGCACCTTCCTTGTTCCTCAGCGCTCGGAGACATTTCCCCCCTGCACAGCGGCGATAGCGATCGCAGATAATTATTCCAATCTTTGTTTTTGAATTCATTTCAACTCCTTTCAGTTCTTACTTGCTCAACCATCATGTTATCTGGATCAGGTCATAAGGCTATCTAACGCGGCCATCACCTGCGGGAGCGTGGAATTTCGGGCCAAACTTTATCTGAATACAGCAGAATAAGGCTTACAGGAAACCCACTCGATTGCCGAAGTTGTTTCCTTTGCGCTGGCGGGATATTTTTTCTCCAGCAGGATGGCGGCTTCATTTTTTTCATAAAATAAAGCCGGCTCATAAGTAATGCCGTTTGCCAGAGATTTTTCCTCTTTTTTTAATTTGGCGAAGAGATATCTTCCTGTCAAGGGGGCGCTAAGCCTTGTCTTCCAGCCAAATACTTTATAAAGTTCTTTGAGAAGCAAATCCATTTTTCCAGCAATATGTTTATTTCCATGATACCATTTTTTCATCGCCCAGACAGCGCCCGCATATACTGTAACATTTTTCTTGATTTCCCAGGCAATTCGACTGCGAATTCGTTTGTCCGGATGTTTTCTGTATCTTTGCCAGCCTTTTAATGATGTTCTGATCAATCTTGCTATACTGGGACCGTTGACCTCGAAATCTCTGCGAAAAGCATTTAAAAGAAAATCTTCTTCCTCTCCATTGTGAATATGTTTATGTCTGTAATTAAAACGATATTGGCCATGTGCATCTGCGCTGGAGAATTCTGACTCAGAAAAGAGTGTTTGATCATTTTTATGCTTTTCATACAGCAAAGTGCCAGGGTTTGGAGTATAGAGCATGAACTGATGAAAATCAGTGTCATGGCTTACAGCATAATCTATGATCTGATCGATGTTTTCAGGTGTATGTTCTTCCATACCGATTATAGATGATCCCAAAACGCGAATTCCATGGGATTGTAAGAATTTTACCAGCTCCCGGGTATCAACATCTTTCAGTTTTCGGTATTGACTGCTCTTTCCTTCTATGCCCATCCATACCCATGAAATCCCTAATCCTATTAGCTGTTCTATAGTATAAGATTTTAAAACCCTGGCTGAACTGAAAACATACATTGACCAGCTTTTATTGTTTTCTTCCATTAGTTTGAGCAGTTGAAGAGCTCTTTTCCGGTGCAGAAGAAAATTTTCGTCCATTACAAAAAAAGAGCTGGTTTTAAGCTTTTTTTCAAGTTGACACATGACGGAAAAAAGCTCATCACCTGTTTCGTAAAAGTTGATAAATTTGCCTTTTCCACCAAATAAAGCAGAAGTGGAACAAAAATTACACCCAACAGGGCATCCCACAGATGGAATCAAGATAGCGGCTGTATCTCCTGGTTTGTTCCGAAGAAGATGACCCATGATTCGTGTATTATGAGCAGAATAAGCAAGAGGGTGCCTTATCTGTCTCTTTTCTTCCTGGCCTAAAAATTTTCTAAACCATTTAACGCCGTCTCCTTTGACAATATGATCAGCGTCTACGATTTCGTGAATATCCTCCTTATTGGCAACATGTCCGCCAACGACAATCGTTGCATTCGGCTGGTATTTTCTAACAAGTTCGCACATTTTTTTCACTTTGCCGATATTCGGAATAATTGAGCTGATACCAATAATATCATAAGTATTGTTCTCAATTTCCTGTATAAAACGATCGAGGGAAGGAAAATCAAGCAGTGTGCATGGGGCATCTATATTTGTTTGAATCAGCATCAATCCAAAACTGCGATGAAACATTCGAAGCGAAAAGGCTCCCTGAACCCGTGTAACCTGGTTATGATACAATTCCATCGGGTTGATTTTCCGGCTTCCGTATTTGTCATCTTGAGCATAGGGGCCAAAAACACTGGACAGTAAAATTTTAGCACTAGATCCAAGTGGATGAACAGAACGTTCATTATCCATAATATTTCTCCAAAATTATAGTTTAAGTTATTATCTGTCTTGTGGAATATTTTTTTCTCGACGAAGAATGAAAAACATATTAAGTTAAAAGTGAATTGGATCAAAGTATTTTTTCTCCTTTTACAAAAGTTTTACAATTTGAAGATTTGATGAGAGACTATCTGGCAATGAGAAGTCTTTTGTAAAGATAGGAAAGCCCTAACAGATGAATAAATCTAAATGGTTTTTTCACCCGATCCTCATGCTGATATTTTCGATCATGGCACTTGCTATGTCTTTTTTTCTGTATATTTACTGGTATATTGAGGTAAATACAGGATTAAAGAGACTTGTACTGAAATTCAACCTGAACCCAAGTCAGGTGTTGGAGTCGCAGTCCTGGGTGGTTATTATGGTTTTGTCGGTTTTAGTAGGCATAATTTTATTGGGAATTTTTACGATTTTTGTTTACAATCAAAAAACAATACAACTTTATAGGTTCCAGCATAACTTTATTAATAATTTTACCCATGAGTTGAAAACTCCTGTCACATCCTTAAAACTTTATCTGGAAACATTTTTAAAATATGAGCTTAACCGAAATGACAGGCTTAAATATGTCGGCTACATGCTGCAGGATGTGATGAGGCTTTCAAACGATATAAGCCATATATTGAACCTTGCAAAGATTGATTCCAAGAATTTTGAAGGGGAATTCGTCCTGTCGGACCTTGTTAATGTTACAAAGCGGTTTTATGTTAATAATGTTCATCTTTTCCAGAACTGTGAAATCAACATTTTCAATTCTTCAAGCGGCGCATTTTTATATAAAATAGATATATCTTTATTTGAAATGCTTTTGATGAATCTGATCACCAACGCTGTCAAATATAATAAATCAAAAATTCCAAAAATCGATATCAGATTTAAGAAAGAAAAGCGCAGGATGCAGATTTGTTTCAAGGATAATGGTGTTGGTATTGGGAAAAATGAAATAAAAAAAATTTTCAAAAAATTTTATCAGGTCGGCGACCCTGATGATATGACGGCAAGGGGCAGCGGACTCGGTCTCTATTTAGTGCAAAGCATAGCCCGCATTCATAAAGGAAAGGTAATTGCGAAAAGCATGGGAATAGGAAGGGGATCGACTTTTAGTTTAATCCTGCCTTCCTCTAAATAATTTTGGTCTGTGCGGCAATGTATATTGTATATTAAAGTAATATTTATGAAAAATTCCAAACAAAAGCATATTTTGATAATAGAAGATGATCTGCACATAGCGGAAGGACTGAAACTGAATCTTTCACTTCAAGGATATGAAGTTACCATCGCTGCTGACGGAGTTTCGGGCCTTGAAAAATGGAAAACGGTAAATCCTGATTTGATTGTACTGGATATAATGCTTCCGCGTATAGACGGATTATCCATACTTCAAAGTATCCGTCTTGACGATAAACGGATTCCGATTTTAATTCTGTCTGCCAAGGGTGCTTCTGAAGATAAGGTAATTGGACTTTCCTACGGTGTTGATGATTATATATCAAAGCCCTTTAATCTTGACGAGTTTTTACTGCGGGTGGAGCGGCTTTTGGAACGAGTATCATGGAACAGCGAAAAGAATAATCCTGGTGGAATAGATTCTTCTTCTCCGGCTCAACACTACAGGATTGGAGAAAGTCTGATAGATTTTGAAACTTCTACCGCTTATTGCAGGTGCGGGGAAATCAGTCTGACCGAACAGGAAGTCAAGCTTTTAAAACTTTTTATAACAAACAAGGGAAGGCCGCTCTCCCGAAAAAAATTATTGGAAATAGGCTGGGGATATACCCAAAATACAGCGACACGGACAATAGATAATTTCATTGTGCGATTCCGAAAATATTTTGAAAACAATCCCAAAAAGCCGGTCTATTTTAGAAGTCGCCGTTCTGTGGGTTATATTTTTGACAATAAAGAATAGATGTAAGGTTTCACTCGAATCAGATTGTTTGCAAATGGATTGCTTAAGCTGACAAAACCCGACTTTTACCGCATAAAATTTTAAATGCAATCGCCCTGAATTTTAAGATCTTATAATCTTGACATATCATTAATATCTGTATATAGGTAATTTTAATAGCTTTTTTACATTTGTCAGCCGTTTTTATAAAAGGAGGGGTAATGGCATTAACCAAAAGTGATATTGTCGCAAATATATACGAACTTGGTTTTTCAAAAAGAAAATCCGTTGAAATTATCGAAGCTCTACTTGAAATTATTAAAAGTGCATTGGAAAAAAATGATGATGTTTTGATTTCAGGATTTGGAAAGTTTTGTGTTAAAGAAAAGAGTGAACGAAGAGGTCGGAACCCCGCAACCGGTTCAGACTTGATGTTGAGGCAAAGAAAGGTCGTTACATTCAAATGCTCAGGTAAACTGAGATGTAAAATCAATGGACAAAAATAATCGGATTTTTTAATTTTTAATCATTTCAAATATTCAAAGATGAGGCCAAAATAAGTTACCCATTTATGCATCTTACCTTCAAGCCATCTTTGCCCGATATCCAAATATAAAATCCTATAGAATAGAACATCTGCTGGAGCTGGTTTTATGTTTTCAGATTGACCAGATCCGACCTGAATTTTAAGCGTCTAAGATTGAGGAAATTATTTCTGCCTCATCATCCCGTAGCTGTTATTAAATGGTAAGAAAACCAAGTGTAATTCATTTGGTTTGACAGACGATTTTCGGCATCCTTATATAAAATATAAATGCTTAAAGGATGCCTGATTTTTATGTAATGAAACTTAAAAAAAATTAGAGGATATTAGAGGATATTTGATGCGTGCAAAAATAACCGGCGTAGGGCATTTTGCTCCTGAAAATAAACTTACAAATAAAGATCTGGAACAGATAGTTAATACGAATGATGACTGGATTACTTCACGTACCGGCATCAAGGAAAGAAGAATGCTGGAAAAGGATAGAGGAACTTCTTATATGGCGGCCAAAGCCGCAAAAAGAGTTCTAAAACAACGAAAAATTTCAGCAGATGAACTTGATTTGATCATTATTGCTACAGTAACTTCCGATATGGTTGTTCCGGCCACAGCGGCATTTGTACAAAAGGAACTTAATGCTGCAAACTGCTGGGGATTCGATTTAAACGGGGGCTGTTCGGGATTCTTATACGCTTTAGCCACTGGTTCTCAATTTATTGAAACCGGAAAACATAATAAGGTTATGGTTATCGGTGCAGATAAAATGAGTTCTATTATTAATTATAAAGACAGAAATACCTGTGTTTTGTTTGGAGATGCTGCAGGAGCTGTATTGTTGGAATCTTCTGACGATGACGACGTGGGAGTAAAAGATTTTATTCTTCATCTGGATGGTTCCGGTTCCCGGTTTCTGCATGTTAGTGCGGGAGGAAGTCTTCGGCCTGCCTCCCACGAAACGGTCGACAAAGACATGCACTATGTTTATCAAGATGGAAAAGCCGTATTTAAACAAGCCGTTGTAGGCATGGCAGATGTTTCAGCAAGGATTTTGAAGAAAAATGAGCTTGACGGCGGTGATCTCAAACTTTTTATTCCTCATCAGGCCAATTTAAGGATAATAGATGCCGCTGCGAAAAAAATGAAAATTAATCAGGATCAAGTTGTTGTCAATATTGAAAAATATGGAAATACGACCGCCGCTACAATACCTCTTGCAATGTCCGAGGCCTACCAGCAAGGGAGAATGAGCAAAAATGACTGGATAATTCTTTCAGCATTTGGTGCGGGTTTTACCTGGGGAAGCATGCTTCTTAAATGGGCAATTGACTGATTTGTATTTTTTTACGAACCTCCATGCCTGGAGGGCACAACAAAAAATGAATGAATATCCGGTTAAAAGGGGATTTTTCCGGCCTGATTCCTTTCTTTAGCCTGTTTTTGCATCCTTGTTTTCTCTTCGGCCAGCAGCGCCTCTAAATTGGCGGTATAGCAAATTGTAATATGATACTCGGGATTTCCATACCTATCCGGGATAACAGAAAATACGAAAACGTCTTTGTCCCTCTTCCAATACATGGATTGATGCTGGTTGTCATTCCAGGTTATTCTCCTGCCCTGCCCATATTTCGATTCAATGGTTTCAATAATTTTTGAAATATCTTTATTGGAAAAGATCCTTATTAAAAGGGGGAGCCCGGAATTGTTTGAAAAGAGCAGCTCCACATAATCAAAAGGAACTTTTTTTGTGCTAATATAGCGGTACATGAGTTTGGTGGTATCATGTTCCACCCTTTCACCTGGAGGATCATTCAGATCCTGGTTTAATTTATGAATCTCAGGAAAGAATCTTTGCATAAACCTGGAATCGTTAATTGTTAAATCAATCATGGTCTGGGTTTCGATCGCATCAGAGCCAAGCCTGTCTTCCAGCTTGTCACGAATCTCATCAGTCAGTACGGAATCAGGCCCCAGATCAAAAAAGGTAAAACCATGGGAATCGGTTTTAGTTAAAGATTCCTCCTGCTCTTCATCACCAATACTCTGGATTAGAACGATAAGCAGAACTGTTGCTAAAAGCAGGCCGATACCGATAAGAATATTTTTTTTGTAAATACCTGTCTCCATCATTTCAAAATATTTGACCGTAAGAGGATTTATGCCGTAAGAGGCGCTGCCTTAATGCCGTCCTCAAAATGTTCAGAGCGTATTTATAAGTTCGTTGATTTATGCTGTTGCAAAAAGTAAACTGTTACGTCTCCTCTCAAGCATGACACGATATTAAGACATTTTCTTAAACAATTCTTTTAATTCTTCTTTTAAAACTTTACCCATACTGTTTTTCGGCAATTCTTTAAGAAATAGAACATCCTTTGGACATTTCCAGTTAAGAAGGTTTTCTTTGCAATAGTTTTTAATCGCATCTGAGCTAAGTCTTGCTCCTGGTTTCAGAACAACTGCAGAGACTGCCTTTTCACCCCATTTTTTATCTAAAATTCCAAAAACAGAAGATTCAAGCACGTCTTTTAGCTGGTTTATAACATCCTCTACCTCTTTTGGTGAAATATTTTCTCCACCAGAGACAATAATATTTTTGCATCGATCGGTCAAATAATAATACCCATCCTTATCGACTTTTCCAAGATCACCGGTTTTGAACCATCCATTCTCAAAAGCCCTGGCTGTTTCTTCAGGTTTTTGCCAGTAACCCGGTGTAATGGAAGAACCCTTAAGCCATATTTCACCCTCTTGAAAAGGAGCTGCATCTGTAAGTGTTTCAATATCTACAATTCTCACCTTAAGATCCGGAAGCGGCAGGCCAATAGATCCTGGTTTCTTTACACCTCTTAACGGATTGGAAAAGTTCATCCCTGTTTCCGTCATTCCTTCTCGTTCCACAGGCTCCTTACCGAATATTTTTTTAATTCTTTTAAAATCCTTTATTAGAAGGGGAGCAGATCCTGATGCCCATAGCCGTATATGCTCAAAGTCGGGTTTCTTTCCTTTCAGATAATCCATCATTTTGCCGTACATAGAAGGAACGGCCATAAATATGGTACAGGAATAATTTTTATCCTTTTCTGTCAATACTTCAATCACTTTTTCCGGAGAGAATTGATCAATCATAACTACATGAGAACCTGTCATCAGGGCGGTATGAAGAGCAAAGCATAGGCCATGTACATGAAAAAGAGGAAGCGCATGGCAAAGCCTGTCGGATTCAGTTATTTCCCAGATATCTATTATATTTTCAGCATCATGAACAAGATTTTTCTGGGTGAGAACAGCTCCCTTTGGTTTGCCGGTAGTTCCTGAAGTGTAAATAATAAGTCCTGGGTCTTTTGATTCAATTTTTGTCCCGGTTAAATTATGGTTTATATTATCTGATGCAGACCGGAAAAAATCTAAATTCTGATATGCTCTGCCGGCATTTATTTCAATAATATCAATTCCGTCAGATATTTCCTTTATCAGTTTTGACTGCTGTGTTCCGGCTAATATAAGTTTTGGCCTGACATCATTAACAAGATACGAGATTTCCGATTTTTTAGATCCAGGATTTAAGGGGACGGAAACAGCTCCAATTTTATGAAGTGCGAGGCAGGCAACGACAAATATCAAAGATTTCTCCAGGCAGAGAATTATCCTGTCTCCTTTTTCTACGCCCATATTCAGAAAGGTATTGGCCATCTTGTTTGAATCTTTGTCTAAATCAAGATAAGAAATTTCAGTTTCAACAGTACCTTCTCTGAGAAAACTTATCGCTATCTTCTTTCCGTAAACAAGGGAAGCTCTCAAAAAACAATCGCTTAAAGATTTGCCATTCATATTTGTCTTCATTCTAATTTATTTTGACATACTCTCAAAGCCGTAAACAGTCTGGATTCTTGGGGTCATACAGAGATTGCCGGCAATGTAGGCTATATATCTCCTGCTGCCGAGAAATAGCTGCGAACAAGAAATCAGAGATTGAAACATTCGGGTATCTGAGGTCTAAAGGCGCGTATGTAAAAGATAAGAGCTATTTTTTGTCAGCTTTAGCCTCTTCCCACAATTTATTCAATTCATTTTTAGAAGCTGATTCAATCTTATTCCCTCTTTTGGAAATCATTTCTTCCATATAATTAAAACGTCTTTTAAACTTTTCTATGGAATCCGATAAGGCAGCCTCCGGATAAATATGTGCAAAACGAGCTAAATTTACAAGAGTAAAAAGAACATCACCAAATTCCATAGCGATCTGATCTCTATTTTTTGCGGCTCGGTTATCACCAACTCGATCTTCTGCGGGTATTTCTGATTTTAATTCCGCCCATTCTTCTTCAACTTTTTGTATGACAGAGGAAATATTGTCCCAGTCAAAACCTGTTAAAGCAGCTCTTTCAGATATTCTATAAGCGCGCATTAAAGCCGGAAGACCGGAAGGAATTGAATCAAGCATAGATTTTTTTTCATTATTTTTTTCTTTCATCTTTATTTTCTGCCAGCGCTTTTTTACTTCATAAGAACTGCTAACCTTGTCGTTACCAAAAACATGAGGATGGCGGCGTATCATTTTATCGGTATTTTCAGCTATGACGTCTCCGAAATCGAAATGTCCCGCCTCTTCGAATAATTTGACAATAAATACGATTTGAAACAGTACATCCCCGAGTTCTTCACAAACATCTTCAGCCTTACCGGATTTGATGGCATCCACAAGTTCGTGTACCTCTTCCAGAAGAAAAACCGCCATTGTTTGTGAAGTTTGCTTCTTGTCCCAGGGACAACCCTTTTCCCCTCTTAAAGTTTCAACCAGTTTAATCAGGTTGTCGATATTTTTAGGATCCATTGAGTTTACTATATGCTTTTTGATTTAAGTTAACGGTTATCCAGTCGATGATACAATCAGTCCCTAATTCTTACAAAATTGTCCATTAGAAAATAAGTTAATGACATTGAACATGAAATTGACACAGCGAAAATTGATTCATAGTTTAATTATATATACTTCTTTGCAGGTTGAGTTTGGGAGATGGCTGTAAAGCGGTTGCCAAATCTGTGCGTACATGGAATTTTACTCTACGCCTTGCGCCCGCTCATCGCTTATTTTGATTACGACAATCAAAATTCATATATTATATCTCGACTTTGGCCATTTTTGAAGCCCGGCCAAACAGCTTAAGGGCCCGGCTGATA
>CAZRLQ010000057.1:0-10368 GCA_964600725.1 uncultured Desulfobacterales bacterium | reverse complement strand
TCAAATCAATTTCAAATCATGGATACATTTTCGTATTGTGCAAAATTCGTTTGAAACCTTATCGAACAAAAGAGAAGGTTATAAAAGAGGCTCTAAATCTTTTCCTAAAAGTCAATTATCTTTAGGAACGGGGACGAAATAACTTTTACAAGTAAGCACGCAGATTTAGATCGGGCAAAGACGGCTTGAAACTGTGATGCATGATTGAAGAAGTTATTTCGTCCCCGTTCCTAACTTAGACGATTGTAAACCAGGATCAATAGATACCGGTTTGGCCTTATCAATAAGCATTATTGGTATATCTTCTCTTATTTCATATAGAAGCCTGCATTTATCACATATAAGGCCGTCTTCGGCCTTGTTTAAGTACACAGATCCCTTACACTTTGGACAGGCCAAAATATCAAGAAGTTTCTTGTTTACTGCCATTATGATCTTCCTTTAAAAATTAGCGAAAGTTTTAAGCGGACAGTCTTTTCCTTTTTTCCCTGCGGCGCTGCCTTCTGGCTATATCTTCGTGATACAGGTATGGATAATGCCGTTTCCATCGTTTATGCAACCAGAACCACTGCTCAAAATATTGTCTCACAGTTTTTTCAATGACATCTGTCATAATTTGAGTATTTGTCTGCAAGTCTGTCCGCACATCATCGGTCTTTATCAAGGTAACAGGCGGTTCTATAATCAATAAAAGTCCTCCGCCGGGTTTCCTGACACAAAAACCAGGCAGAACCATACTGCCAAGTCTCCTGGCCAGAATCGCAGCAGCAGGAGTTGCCGTAACGGTTCGTCCAAAAAAAGTAACTTTTATCCCTTCTGAATGAGTTGTTTCCTGATCTATCAACAACCCTAACATTTCTCCTTTACTTAGTGTCCTGACCATTTTCGGCAAGGCTCCTTTTTTATCAACCACAATATTTCCAAACCGGCTCCTGATTTTGTAAATCCACCATTCAAGAGCTTTAGATCGAATCTTTCTTGCAATAAGTAGAATCGGTTTTTCCAAATAGATGGAAACAGCTAAAGGGGACATTTCCCAATTGCCAAGATGAGCTGAAATAAAAATAACACCCTTGTTGCTCTCAATCGCTTTTAAAAGATTTTCTTCTCCCTTGATCCTGACTCTAGATAAGATGTCACTCCTGGAAAAAGAGATTATTTGGCAAAATTCCAGAACTGTAATTCCCATGTTTTGAAAAATCAGCCTGGAAAATGTTCGTATTTGACTAATTGACCATTCGGGATAGATAAACTTCAGATTGCGTCTCACAATACGTCTGTGGCGTCTGTCTAAAATATATACAAGCATCCCTAATAATCTGCCAGCGGCAGCAATATGATTATGGGAAATACCGGCAATAAAGCCGGACAATCCTCTTTTACAAGCCTTCTGTTTTGTTGACTTCATTCGTTAATAACAATGCCTTGCAGGGTAAATTTACGCAAAATTTCGAACTGTGCGGCTACCCGTAAAATGACGGTCAAGAAGTACGCATGGACAAAATATTCTTAAGTTAATGACATTAACTCAAAACTCATATCTCATAACGAGACAGGCCAAAAGAAGAGACTCTCAAACAGGTTCTCATACCTCCATCTTCTGTATTTCGTCAAGTACATCCTTTACGCTGATCTGATTCATACAATCATTTGTTTTGCATTGTCGTTTAAAGCATGGACTGCATTTAATGTTTGCACGTATAACATGATGGCCTGCCCCAAACGGACCTGTCCGCCAGGGAGCCGTCGGACCAAAAAGAGCCACAACCGGTGTGCCGACTGCCGCAGCCATATGCATTGGCCCGGTATCAGTTGAAACAAGAAAATTTATTTTTTCATAAAGAGAGGCCAACATTTTTAAAGATGTTTCACCTGCAAGATTAATAGCATCCTCTTTCATGCAAGAGATAATATTTTGAATTGTTTTCCTGTCTCCCTTGCTTCCTGTGAAAACCACCTTGGTACCGGATTGTTTAATCAAGGAGTCAGCTAATTCTGCAAACTTTGCATTGCTCCAAAGTTTGGTTGTCCATTTGGCCATCGGATTTATTGCAATTAGCCGCTTGAATTTTTTTATTCCGTGCTTTTTTAGAAGATCATTTATTTTATTTCGATCCTGATCCTGAACAAAAATATTAAACTTAATTTCGCGGTGCTTAATTCCTATGGCTTCAAGCAGCATCAACCCTCGCAGGAGAGCGTGATTATCCATGCCAACAGGAGAAATACGTTTGTTTAAAAAAAGATAGCTGTGCTCCATATGCTCCATCCCCCTGCCATAACCGACCTTGCATTTTCCCCTGGACAATCCGATTAAGATTCCACTTTTTATCAATAATTGAAAAGTAATAATCAGGTCATATTCAGTATCTCTCAGCTCCCTTATGAAACCAAATACCTCCTTTATATTATTCTTCCATGACGAGCCCAAAAGACCTTTTATCCAACGTTTTCGTTTTGAGATAAGAACTCTGTCCAAAGACCTGTGTCCCTCAATAATATCAGATGCATCCTCTTCCACAAGCCAGGTGATATTTGCATCAGGATAATATTCTCTGACAGCATTCAAAGCGGGAAGTGTGTGAATCACATCACCGATAGCGCTCAATTTAACAATAAGTATGTTCATAACTTACGTTTCGCTAATTTTTTTTTGTGTTCATTTAAATAAACAGTCAAGAATCGTTAAGTATGGTCGAATAAATGTATATAGTTTTTAACACGAATACTTGACATCCTTCATTAATGCTCAAAAGCGGTTTACACTTTATAATGGTTTTAGCTTTTCCGTTCCCAGGTTAAAATCAACATTCCTGCCTGCAGCAGGCAAAAAGTGTAAGCTGACAAATGAAGGATACCCAAAATATTATCAAAAAAGGAGGTCATATCAATGATAAATTTCAAAAAACTGAAAATATGGCTTGTATTGCTGATTATGATTATATCCTCACTGCCGGCTTCAGGCGAGTATTATCGATATGTTGATAATAAAGGCAATTTAATTTACACAGACGATCTTGGCAAAATCCCTAAAAACCAGATGTCTAATGTAAAAGAATATAATGAATATAAATCCTACGCAGATAATGATATACAACAAAAAGAAAGTCAACCGGCAAATCAAGAAACAGATACAGAAAATGATACCATTAATAGAAAGTTAAGCTTTGTTGCGAAAAGGCAGGAACTGGATAAAGAATACCTCTCCATAATGAAGGAAAGAGAACAACTGGAAAAAGAAAGAAAAAGTATGGCGGGAAAATCCAAAAAAGAAATTAAGAAAAAAACTGAAGAATTAAATGAAAAAATAGAGAACTATCAAAAAAAATTAAAAGAATTTAATGAGAAATTTGCCTCATTCAACACCAACTAACAACAGAGACAGCCGATAAAAGTTTGGAGTCTGACCTGTATCGTATCTGTCCACACGCAGACAGGTGCAATGCACAACCGGCACCGAAATTGTGCAAAGAGGGAGGTTTCAGACAGGCTCATCGTAGGTTTCTTTTGATTTCACCGCAACCTGAGGCAAATCAGACTTTAATGCTTTCTTTTATGATCAAACAGCCGGCAGACTTACCTTGAAAGTTGACCCTGTTCCAACCTTACTTTTAATTTCAATCTTTCCCCGATGTTTTTCCAAAATGCTTTTTGCAACAGGCAGGCCGAGACCTGCTCCATATTTTTTGCTTGTGAAGCAAGACGTAAAGATTTTATCCAGTGTTTCTTCAGGTATACCGCACCCCGTATCTTCGATATATACCGATATCATTGAATTTTTTTCATTTGTCTCAGTTCTTATCTTTAAAAGTTTTTTAGGGGCGCTATTCATGGAATCAATTGCATTCAGGATTAAATTTTTAAAGACCTGTTCAAGGCCGAACCTGTTTCCCAAAACAGACAGACCAGATGATTCAGATTCTCCGATATCTTTTTCGAGTGAAATCCCTCTTAAGGTAATCAGGTCTTTGAACATCCGGAGGCATATGTTTAAAGTAACCCTGAGATCCAATGCCTCATTTTCTTCCTTTTCCGGCTTGTTTGATTTCAGAATCGCACAGTTTATCTCCCTGATCTTTTGAACTGCTTCAATGATGCCGATAAAGCATTGTCTGACCGCTTCAGCATCATCGAGTTGAAACATGGCTAATTCAGCGCTTCCGGAAATTGACATTAAGGGATTGTTTATCTGATGAACCAACATAGGAATTGTTTCAGGCCAGTTATCCAAATGAGCGCATTGAGTTTTTGCTTCAATATTAATATTAGCTGAGAGTTCTCTTTTATACATGTCCAGCATAAATTGTAATTCTTTTTGCATTTTTTTTCGTCTCAGGGATCGCTTTTTAAGTCCTTGTTCAATCGAAGTTTTTACTGATTTCATGCTGAGAGGCTTTTCCATATAATCACTGACTTCAAGGCGAATGGCTTCAAGGGAGCTTTCCATACAGCCATTTCCAGTTATAACAATAGGGATAATTTCAGGTGAAATCTGTTTTATAGCTTTGATTACTTCAAGACCGGTTATATCAGGCAGGCATAGATCAGCAATCAAAATATCATGCTCTTTTTGTCTCCCTTTAAGGATACCGCTTCTGCCGTCTGAGGCCACATCCACCTCAAAATTCTCGGAAGCAAGACCCATCTCTAGAGCTTTACGTATGGAAGCTTCATCTTCAACTATTAAAATACGTTCCATTTTTTCTCTCCTGCTGAAAAATTTCGATCTATGCGGTTAGCTATTAAGCATGTACGCATATATTTTTATAAAATTAACTTGGCCAAGAAACGAATGTAATACCAGCAATAACAACTGAGGTTCCCTTTAAAAAGTTATAAATATTATTGCAAATATGCTTAGCTATTAATTTTTGGATAAAACGGTTTAACATTAGCAGCCAAAATACTGGATTCCCACCTTCGCGGGAATGACAAGTACCTGATAAGATATTTCACGTAGAATCAGAGGCTTTTTTCATTATTGGCAGTTCGATTGTAAATGTCGTTCCTTTGCATGGTCCACACTTAAACGAAATAAATCCCCCATGCTGTTTTATTATCTGGTGAACAATGGACAAGCCCAACCCTGTACCGGTTGCTTTAAGTGTAAAAAACGGGTTGAAAATTTTTTCCATATATTTCGGTTCGATCCCCGGTCCGGTATCCTCTACTGTTATGATAATGATCTCACGCTCCTTAAAAAAAGATGATATTCCCTTAGATGAGGTGATCTCTAACATCCCATCTTTCTTCATCGCTTCAACTGCATTTAGAACCAGGTTGTTTATTACCTGTTGCAGGCTTATATTATCGCCCAAAACAGGAGGAAGATCTTTGGCCAATGACAATTTTCGTTTTATATTTGATTTCCTTAAGTTTTCATCCCATAGCTCGATGGTTTCCGTTATCAGGGTATTCATTTCTATTTTATCTATAGAGACTTTCGATGGCCTTGCAAAATCAAGCACACGCTTTACAATTCCTTCTATCTTATTCACACCCTCCTTCATTTCATTGAGGATATCCTGTGCTTTATCGGTATATACAAACTTTTCTTTATCTCTCAAAATATCTATGAATAAATTTATTCCCGCCAGTGGATTCCTGATCTCGTGCGCAATGCCGCCTGAAAGCCGGCCCAGAGATGACAAGCGGTCAGATCGAATCAATTGCTCCTGAACTCTCTTTTTCTCAGTAATATCCGTTATACGGACAATTGCAAACTCTATCTCTCTCTTCTTGAAAGGATAGATATCAACCTGTTCAACTCTATTATCATCTTTCAGGCTTTTCCGTTCAAAAATCAAATGATCTCCGGTTAAAATGTTTGGAAGGATTCGGCAGTTCTCGCAAGGCACGGATCTACCTCTAAATATATGGTAGCAGGGTTTTTTTACAGCTTTTTGAAAACCGATCTGAAAATATTCGGCAGTGGATTTATTCAGCATTCTTACGAAAAAATTTTTGTCTAACATAAACAGAAGCTCTGAAATCCCATCAACAACCGATTGGAGAATAATTTTGCTCTTCTGGATCTGCTTTGCAGTCTTTTTATGAGCTTCTATTTCCTTTTTCAGTTTTTTAAGAAGTTCCCTGTTTTTTATTTTTAATATGCGCTTATCCAAAGCATGGCGGATACTATTCAAAAGTTCATCTATGTTTTCCAGAGGCTTGGTCAGGTAATCAAAAGCCCCATTCGCCTTTAAGCTTCGTACTGCGTTGTTAACGGTTGCAAAACCTGTAATTACTATTACTTCTGTCTCATCGTTCAGTTGCTTAACCTGTTTAATGATCTCCAGCCCATCTATATCCGGCATTTTAATGTCTGTAATAACTATATCAAAGGTTTCTGATTTAAGGAGGGCAATCGCCTTTGCACCTTCTGACATGCTCTTTACATAATATCCTTCTTGCGTTAACAGACCATTCAAAAATTGCAGAATATCAGGTTCGTCATCTATAATTAAAATTTTTCCTTCCATTCCTTATCCCTGATTGACCGGTTACTGAATACGGGCTATTAGTTGATCACTTTCGAGTTTTTTTCTTCTTCAGCCGGAGCATTTAATTGTTGGAATTGAATGCTCGGCAGTATTATTCTAAATGTCGTTCCATTCGGACCTGTTTCAACTACTTCTATCTTCCCAAAATGATTCTCAATGATTCCATAACTGATAGAAAGACCCAGGCCGGTTCCTTTGCCTACCTCCTTGGTAGTAAAAAAGGGATCAAAAATCTTATCCCTATTTTCAGCAAAAATGCCTGAGCCGGTATCTTTAAATAAAATTTCAATATATTCGGATATCTTCTGTTCTTTTCTGCTGTTTAGATATCTTTCTGATTTACCTGTTTTCCGGTCTGAATTTTGAAATCCAGTTAAAATTCGAGGATCCGATGCAAGGCAGCCATTATTCATGACTCTGGTTATGATTTCCAGCTTTTTTTTATATTTTGGTTTCTCCATTTGCTCATGATAATTTGAAATCATAGCGTCTTTTGCGTTGGTAATCAGATTCAGGGCAACCTGTTCTAACTGATTTGCATCTCCCATGACATTTGGAAGATCCGGCATTAATTTCTTTATTAACTCTATGTCCTGGAGACGAAGCTGCTCACCCACCATCAATAACGATCCGTTTATAATACCATTTATATCAACTGGGTGAAAATCCGATAAAGACCTTCGGGAAAAGATTCTCAGGTGGTTGATAATATTCATCATCCGTTTGGTATTTTTTTCAATCGGTTCAAGCTGTACCATGAGTTCGTCGTTACTGAACCTGTCTTTCCTGATGAGTCGCATTACAAATTGAGCTGCACCGCGAACCACCATTAGAGGCTGGTTTAACTCATGCGCTACTCCAGCGGCCAGCTCACCAATGGATGCGAGTTTTCCGGATTGCACGAGTTGAGCCTGGGTATTTTTCAGTTTTTCAAAAGCTTGTTTAAGGCTTTCCTCCGCTGCCTTCCTTTCAGAAATATCCCTTAATATTCCAAGGATATGCCATCTGTTTTTCAACCTTATTTTCGATATAGAGACTTCTATCGGAAACTCCTCCATGCCTTTTCTAAGGGCGGCCAATTCAAAAATTTTGCCGTTAAAATCCTTTTCGCTCTTCTCCCTTAAATAGGAAAAAACATTCTCATAAGCTTTATAAAAATGCCTTGGGGCTAAAATTTTGTAATAGTTTTCGCCTATTATCTCTTTATCTGAATAACCGAATATCTTTTGTGCAGCTTTATTCCAATATGAAATAATTCCTCTGTCATTCATCAAAATAAGTGCATCATGGGCTGATGAACTAATGCTTCTGAATAGTTCTTCGCTCTCTTTAAGCACCTTTTCGGTCTGTTTCCGATTTTTCAAGATGATAAAAAAAACAACGACTATTAAAAAAACAACATAAATAAAAATTCCGCTCAATGTCAAATTTGTAAAAAAAATGGTTTCAAACAACTCTGTCTGATTTACGGAAATGATGATTCCCATTGGATGACCGAACAACAAAAAAGGATAGAAAGCCGAAAGAACATCTGTTTTGTTATCTCCTGATATTATTGTATGTTCAGCAACATCTTCATACCGGTCTTTAATATTTTTAACAAATGAGGCAGGCAGGTTTAACTCAATAGAAGGGCGGTGCTTATATCCAGAAATAATTTCAACAGGCCTTGCATCTTTATCGACTAAAATAATCGAGTCCTTAAAACCTGAATGAAATGCCGATAAGCTCGATTCTATAAACCGGATAGGATTTAAAATCGTTATTAATGTAAGGTTATCTGAATTATTGATACCAGGCATAAGGTCTTTGCGCCAATATTTTTTCCCCACTTGCCGGGTTTCCTTATGAAAGTCGGGCAGAATGCCATTTTGAACCGTTGAAAGTTTATAGTAGTTTAAATCTGTCTTTTTAAATATTTTGTAATTTCCGCTTGAATCATAGACACGGATTTCGTCAATTAATTCCTGGTGCATGGAATAGAAACGTTTGAGTTTTATTTTCAATTTTGCCGGCAAAGGAGATTCTTTATAAAACAGATCATAAAAAACACCTTCAGAAATATTATACTTTATATCCATAATAAATGTTTCATAATTTTTTTCAATATTTCTTCCTCCAAATCTTGTACGGTCAAGAAGTTTTTCATGCGAGGCTATCTTTATATCTTCAATAATATCATTGAAAAGCAGCATCCCATAAACGACAAAACCCAAAGTGAGCGGGAAAAGGATAACGATAACCATCCAGCCTGATCGAAAATATTGTGCTATCCATTTATATTTTAATCTTTTCATTTGCATTCGATTACCATGAGGGCCTTCCAATTCAAATCTCTTATCGGCTTTGAAACGATCATATAATTTACTTTTTTAAACGAAAAAGCGGCCTCTAAATAATCTTCTGCAAGCAGCTTGTTTGCAAGCTTTCGCACAGGTTTCAACTTACTTTTCAGCAGATTGAAATCATCTGTTCGATACTGATCTTTTTTGATTTTTGCCAAATATTTATGATTGTAAAGGGGCGGCAGTCCAAAAAAATTACTCAGTTTCTTATCCGCGCTTACGACGACTCCCTTTGAATCTACCAGCATAATATTTTTAGAATCAGCCGAAATGTACCGATCTGTTATTGTATTTACTGTGATATCCAACCCGGCCACACCCGCTAATTCCCCATTGAAATAGACAGGCGCAATAGCTGAAATCATCCATCCCCTTCCTGCTGGATCTATGTAAGGAGTGTTAATCCAGACAACCTTTTTGCCGGGATTATGTGTTTCATCCGCCAGGTAGTAAAAATTATATTCAGATACATTTATTTTCGGCGGATACTGTGAAAGCACATCAAAAGGAGGAAAAATCCGGTTTAATGAATATTTGTCATTGTAATAGGCTTGCGCAACCGCCGGGTTTTCTTTTACAATTCTTTCAAGTTCTTTGTCTATAGCTTCTGTAAAATAGGCGATTCTTTTAATTTTTTCATCGACAGGAAAGTATCCGGAGACCCAAAGGGAAGCTTTTCCATCACAAACGGCTTTGTAAAAGCATCCATTATCAGCCATCCGATATTTACTTTTATCGACCAGCGTAAGAATTGAATCCGAATTTTTATATGCTTCTTTTACATGTTTGGCTAATCCTTCTGTTTCTTTTGATATGGCAGATATATCACGCATAATATTTTCCGTCAGTTGAGTTAACCCAACCCGTGCAGCTTCCTTTTCCTTTTCCATGTAATTACATGAAAGGGAAAAAATAGATATAAAGAAGAAAGCAAACCTTATGCCTGATTTTATAAATTTGCCATTTATTTTCATATCTTTTATCAAGAATTGCTGAGCTTCAAACCTCGTTACTTTGCAGTGAAAAACGACCATTTTTGGGATACTTGCTTAACGGGAAAAGCTTCAAACAGGTTCTTAAACAACTACTGATTGCCGAACCCGTTTTGCCTGCCGCAATCAGGGCACTCCCAAGTTATTCCATTGCACGACATCCCCCATATATTTTCGTCCATACAGTTCTGACAAATTCCAAATCCACAGCTGACGCAGGTCCAGCAGAAAGGGACCTTCTTGGCGCAACAGTCACATATATCTTTCCTGTTTATTTTTCTTCTTTCCCTATATGATGACATAACTGGTGTTTTCCCCATAAGCGATAAGTTATTTTGTAACCGTTTACACGTTCCCTGACAATATGCAACGTAGGATCAGTCCCCATGCCTGCCCTTGTGACTGAAAAATATAATTTATTTTACATAATACCATCCACGGCAATAGAATCCAAATAATAATCCGCGGTTTCAAATAGATGAAATATTAGAAGACTTGCCGCAGAGTTGTGATGTTAGTACAAAAAAA
>CAZRLQ010000056.1:0-10511 GCA_964600725.1 uncultured Desulfobacterales bacterium | reverse complement strand
TTTATTAGAATACAAAAAAGCTCTTTCAAATACATCAGGCTAATAAAATCAATAGATTATATAAATATGATTTTTGAATAGCTCAAAAAACTTGATCATCGGGTTTAACCTTTAATATAAGGATACCTGATGGAAAAGGATACCTGATGGAAGCGGTTATCTGCCATATACTTCAGCACAAAGTACGCCTAAGGTGCCTAAGTTTTCACAAACAGTAATTCCATTTTCCTTCATTGCAGCAATTTTTGCCTGACCTGTGCCGCTGCTGCCACTGATAATCGCACCAGCGTGCCCCATCCGTCGCCCCGGAGGAGCTGTCAGACCTGCAATAAATCCAACAACGGGCTTTGTAACATTCTTTTTTATGAATTCAGCTGCTTCCTCTTCCGCTGAACCACCAATTTCACCAACCATAAGAATGGCTTCTGTTTCAGGATCCTTTTGAAAAGCATCTAAAACGTCTATGAAATTTGTACCATTTACCGGATCACCGCCTATACCGATACAGGTTGTTTGTCCAAGATTTTGCTTGGTCAACTGATCAACCACCTCGTATGTCAGGGTGCCGGAACGGGAAACAACCCCTACAGGGCCGCCCGGTTTATGAATCGGTCCCGGCATGATACCGACCTTGCACTCACCAGGTGTAATAATACCAGGACAATTGGGACCTATAAGACGAGAATTTTTCCCGCGCATGTAATTCTTAACCCTCATCATGTCCATGACCGGAATCCCCTCGGTAATGGCGACAATGCATCCAATCTCAGCATCTACAGCTTCCATTATGGCATCTGCCGCAAAAGGGGGGGGTACAAATATCATACTGCAATTAGCGCCCGCTTTCTCAACCGCTTCCCGTACTGTATTAAATACAGGGACATCATCCATTTTCTGGCCGCCCTTGCCGGGGGTTACTCCTGCAACCACATTTGTGCCGTAGGCAATGCATTGCTGAGTATGGAATTTACCTTCTCTGCCTGTTATTCCCTGAACCAACAGCCGGGTATCTTTATTGACAAATATACTCATTTATTATTCCTCGCTTTTTTCTGTGTTACAAAAAAATCATCCTGCAACAGCCTGTGCAACCTTTTCCGCTGCATCTTTCATATCTGTTGCCGTAATAAGAGCAAGTCCTGAATCCGCAAGAATTTTCCGGCCCAGTTCAACATTTGTCCCTTCCATACGAATAACGACCGGCACATTAACGTTCGACTTCTTTGCAGCCTCAACAACACCATTTGCCAGAACATCGCAGCGTAATATTCCGCCAAAAATGTTAATCAGAATCGCTTTTACATTTTCATCGAGAAGCATAATTCTGAACGCTTTTTCAACCATCTCTTCACTGGCTCCGCCCCCGACATCCAGAAAATTTGCCGGATTTGCACCCGCAAGTTTTATAATATCCATGGTAGCCATGGCAAGACCAGCACCATTTACCATGTTTCCGACATTTCCATCTCCCCCTAAATTAATGTAGTTTAAATTATACTTTGATGCTTTAACTTCAAGAGGATCCTCTTCATCAAGATCTCGATATTCCAGTATATCCTTGTGTCGGTAAATGGCATTGCCGTCAATATCCATCTTTGCATCCAGCGCTAATACTGTTTCTTCTGCTGTAATCACAAGGGGATTTATTTCAACCAGTGAACAGTCGTATTCAACAAAGAGTCTGTACAAAGCCGAAAGCATCTTGCTGAACTGCTTCATAACGGAAGAAGGAAGGTTCAGACCGAATGCGGCCTCTCTGCAGTGATAACCCTGAATTCCTAAAAGCGGATCAACGAAAACCTTGATTATCTTTTCCGGTGTTTTTGCCGCAACCTCTTCAATATCCATTCCCCCGGCTTCACTCGCCATAATAACAACCTTGGCTGTCTCCCTGTCAGGAATGATACTTAAATAAAGCTCTTTTGCTATATTAAGGCCCTGCTCCACAAGCACCTTTTTAACAAGCCTGCCCTCCGGCCCTGTCTGATGGGTGACCAGGGTCATCCCGATTATCTCATCAGCCAGGCTGCCCACTTCATCTAATGATTGTCCCAGTTTTACACCGCCTCCTTTTCCACGGCCGCCTGCATGAATCTGCGCTTTGACAACAACCGGATACCCCCCTAAATTTTCTGCTACTTTTTTAGCCTCTTCAGGGCTAAAAGCAACGCCGCCATTCGGTATGGGAATACCGTATTTTTTAAATAATTCTTTTGCCTGATACTCATGGATCTTCATGGCTAAGTCTCCTGTTTGATTTATGAGCCTGCATCCATTTATATTGGATAAAACAGCCATTCATGGATACAGGGGCTTAAAGATGACTTCCTATATATTTGCAACATTCTGCAAATGGAACTTGAATGCTATTTTCGAAATACTTAAAATTTACAAAAGGGGGATTCGCTTTCCATTCCCCTTCTATAAACATAAAGCAGATAAATATTTTTTTATTACGCCCGTTAAACCAACAATCGGTCCAACGGGCTGAAGTGAAACCAAAGTTAAATCCGGCTCCATCACTTTACAATTATCCAATCACACAAAGTACGTCATTTTTTGCTACAGAATCACCGGTTGAACAATTAATCTCCTTAACAGTTCCACTTGCAGGAGCAGGAAGTGCGTTCTCCATCTTCATAGCCTCTAATATTACCAGAGTTTCTCCTTCTTTTACTGAATCACCCACCTGTTTTTGAATACTTACAATCATACCCGGCATTGGTGCTTTAAGAAGGGTGCCTTCAACAGGCGCGGACTTGGCTGCCGGAGCAGCGGGTGCTGCCGCCTTTGGTGCTGCGGCCGGTGCTCCCATTGGCGCTGCCGGTTTCGGTGCTGCGGCCGGCGCTCCCATTGGCGCTGCCGGTCTCGGTGCTGCGGCCGGCGCTCCTATTGGGGCAACAGGAGCAGGAGCTGCAGGAACTGCGGGCATTTGCTGGAGATAACTGATAACGGGTGATTCGCCCTGCTCATCTACTCCGACCTCAAAATATTCATCATCAACAAAAACGTTGAATGTGCGGATGTTTTCTCCCTTGGCGGGTATTTCTTTCTTTGGTTTTTCAATCAGTTCACCTGCTTTAGCCTTTGCAATAAGCGCTTGCTCGGCTTCAACTTCTTTTAGTGTTTTTGCTTTAACTTCCGGTGGCGGTTCTTCCTTGCCGTATTTCCACTTCAAAAATCTTTTCCCTGTTACAGGATATATTGCATAAAGTATAATATCATCTACATCAACGGGCAGGCCTTTAAGATCTGCTTTGGCTTTATCTAATTCCGGTTCCAGTACCTCAGCCGGTCTGCAGGTGATAGGTTTTTCCCCCCTTGCATATCCCTTGAGCGCTTTTTTCTGAACCTCCGGATTAATAGGAACGGCTGTCTTTCCATACAATCCATAGCACAAGTCTTTCACCTGATCTGTAATCATTTTGTAGCGTTCGTTTTCATCATCAAAAAGAACATTATTTACGGTCTGGATCCCTACTATCTGACTGGTGGGCGTAACCAGAGGAATCTGGCCGAGATCTTTCCTTACCCTCGGAAGTTCGGCATAAACCTGATCTATCTTGTCAAGAGCGTCCATTTCCCTTAACTGGTTAACCAGATTTGAAAGCATGCCGCCAGGTGTCTGATGCAAAAGGACATTAATATCAATAATTGACAATTTTGTTTCATCTAACAGATGTCTGTATTTAGGAATGATCTCTTTTTCAAGAATTTCGTTTATCTCAGCCAGGCTCTTTATGTCAAAACCCGTATCCCTGTTGGTTCCCAGCAGAGTCATAACGAGCGGCTCAATGGCGGAATGCGATGTACGATATGCATAAGGTGACATACATGTATCTACTATATCAACCCCTGCCTCGACCGCCTTCAGTTGAGACATTGGAGCCATACCGGATGTAAAATGACTGTGAAGATGAATCGGGGCGGAGACCGCCTTCTTCAACGCACTGACAATCTCATAGGCATCATAAGGAGCGATAAGCCCTGCCATATCCTTGATGCAGATACTGTCCGCCCCCATTGATTCCAGATCTTTTGCTTTTTTAACATAATAATCAAGGTTATAAACATCTCCGCCCATGCGGGGCTCGGTCATCGAATAACAGATACAGCCCTGAAAATGTTTGCCGGCCGCCTTTATGCCTTTTACAACGGTTTCAAAATTACGGTAGTCATTTAACGCATCAAATGTCCTGAATATATCCATCCCGTTTTCAGCTGCTCTTTCGACAAAAGCGCTTGCAAGATCATCGGCATAATTTCTGTAGCCTACCAGATTCTGCGCCCGAAGAAGCATGGAAAAGGGGGTCTTTCTGATATAACGTTTTAAGATCCTTATCCTGTCCCATGGATCTTCATTCAGAAAACGGTGCATTGTGTCGAATGTAGCGCCGCCCCATGTTTCAAGTGCCCAGAAACCGATCTCGTCCATCATCTCTGCGACAGGAATCATATCTTCTGTCCTTCCCCTTGTGGCAAAGAGGGATTGATGGCCGTCACGAAAAGTCAAATCCATAATTTTAAGCGGATTTTCCGCCTTTGGCCTGTCCTTGCTGTAATTCATGGTGGTCATTTTTACCTGATTGTCATTACTCATTTTAAGGTTCTCCTTCAAAAGAAATTATTTTAAGAATTTTTGTTCTTTTTGAAACAATCTTTTAAGCTATTGAAATAAAAGGCTCAAATTCCGGTAAAGCATATTCAGTTGACGGTACAGATCAGCAGATATCAAAACAGATGCCCGCTGACCGGTTGACTCCTGCTCTTTAATATATTGCATTACTGCAGATACAGCGGCAGCCGCTTTTTTCTTCTTTTCCATTTAACCTCCGATTTGCTTATAATTTTCAAAACATCTACAATGTATTTTAAGGATTAAAATTTTAGCGCAACGCAGATATCGGGCAAAATAGCCATTTATGAATGGGCGCTATCTAACCTTCCATCCATGAAAAGCTTTCACCTGCATCATGCTTCGCATCTGCATCTGTGCCTGACGGCCGTTTAAGCCCCACAATTTTACCGGAACCGGTGCATATACAGCAGGTAAAGCCTGCTGCTGCAAGGGTGCCGCCACAGCATGCGCGACAATATCTTCATCTGTCTTGATATGACTTATTACAGCAGAAATCGCCGCTGCCGTTTTTTTGCTGATATCCATATAACCTCCATTGAATCAATTGAACAGGGGATGTGAAAGACAGAAGGCCGGATCACACCTTACATCGGAATATTGCCGTGTTTCTTGGGAGGTCTGATTTCACGCTTGCTGCACATGATCTTCAGTGCCCCGATAATTCGAGGTCTTGTGTCACGAGGTATAATAACCGCATCTACATAGCCCCGAATAGCCGCACAATAAGGATTTGAAAAGAGTTCTTCATATTCTTTTATTTTTTCTTTCCTTTTCACAACCGGATCATCAGCTTCTTTAATCTCTTTCCGATGGATAATATTTGCTGCTCCTTCTGCTCCCATTACTGCAATTTCAGCACTGGGCCAGGCAAATGCCATATCCGCCCCCAAATGTTTTGAAGACATGGCAAGATAAGATCCTCCGTAATCCTTACGGGTAACCAGCAGCAGCTTTGGAACGGTGGCTTCAGAATAACACCAGAGAAGTTTGGCGCCGTGACGAATAATCCCTCCCCATTCCTGCTGACTTCCGGGGAGATAACCCGGAACATCCGCTATGGTGAGAATTGGAATGTTAAAGGCGTCGCAAAAACGTATAAATCTTGTCGCCTTGTCCGAAGCATCAATGTCAAGACACCCTGCAAGAACTTTGGGCTGATTGGCGATAATACCGACCGGCATCCCGTTGAACCTTGCCAGACATACAATGATATTGGCAGCATAATACTCATGGGGTTCCAGAAATTCACCATTGTCGACAATTGAACGGATAATATCTTTCATATCGTATGACTGGTTTGGATTATCAGGAATAATCTTATCAAGCGCAGGTTCTGTACGTGCAGGATTATCACCCGTATCGACCACCGGCGGATCTTCCATGTTATTTGAGGGGAGATAAGAAAGAAGGGCTTTTATTCTGTTTATCGCGTCTTCATCATTTTCACAGGCAAAATGAGAGACTCCGCTCTTTTCATTATGCGCCATGGCTCCGCCAAGGTCCTCAAAAGTTATCTGTTCACCTGTTACGGCCTTAATAACATTCGGACCGGTAATAAACATATAGCTGCTTTTTTTAACCATGAAGACAAAGTCGGTCATAGCCGGTGAATATACAGCGCCTCCGGCTGTCGGTCCCATGATTGCTGAAATTTGTGGAATGACGCCTGAAGCAACTGAATTACGGAAAAAGATATCGCCATATCCGGCTAAAGAATCAACACCTTCCTGAATCCTGGCTCCGCCTGAATCATTGATCCCCACTAAAGGAACCCCTGCCTTGAGCGCCATATCCATTGTCTTGCAGATTTTTTTGGCATGCATCTCTCCAAGGCTGCCGGCCCTGGACGTAAAATCCTGAGAATAAGCGAATAGAGGCCGCCCATCAACAAAACCATGACCCGTGACAACTCCGTCCGCCGGGATATCTACGTTCTCCATATCAAAATAGACACACCTGTGCTTAACGAACATATCGATTTCCTGAAATGTCCCGGGATCAAACAAGCAGTCCAACCGCTGGCGGGCAGTCAATCTTCCTTTTTCATGATGTTTTGCAACTGCCTTCTCACCGCCCATCTGCAGGATTTTCTTTTCACGCTCTTTTAAATCCTTGATTTTATCTTCAATAATACCCATCTGCAAGATCCTTTCATTCAGGCAAATTCATTTGAACTTCCGTTATGGTATCCATCCATAAATAGTCTTTTTGCCCAATATCTGCATTATGCTAAGAAAAAAATAATCCTCGGAATATCAAATAGATGCCTCCGGTTATTTTTTTTCGCAAGCCTTGATCTTGAATAAAAATCCTCATTTCTGGATGGACACCGGTTACAGACTTACGGCAAATTACAAAGAGATTCTTTTACCTTCTGCTGAACTTCGGAACTTATATAATGAACCTGCCTGATCCTTATTATTTATTGTTTTGCCCGAAAACTCGGAAAATAGTTAAATTCCTATACCGGCTGCGTATTGTCAAGAAAAAAAAGCAGATGCTCTGCTGCCTTAGTCGGTGCAATTTCCCCTTTTTCCACTTTTCTTAAAATCTGCGACAGATGCTTTTTGACTTCAGGATTTGTATAAAAACGCTCTTTCAGTCCTTCTTCAATCAATGACCACATCCAGTAAACCGCCTGCTTCTTCCGTTTTTCATCGAGCTCTCCTGTCGCAGTCAGCTTCCTTCTCTGCTCTAAAATGATATCCCAGATCTTCTTTATACCATTCATCTGAAGTGCGCTGCATATGACCACCGGCGGCGTCCAGGTTAAGGTGGAAGGATTTAAAAAATGCAGGGCCGTTTCATATTCCCTTCTGGCTCTTTTCGCATTGTTTATATTATCCCCATCTGCCTTGGTAATAACTACGGCATCAGCTAATTCCAATACCCCCTTTTTTATTCCCTGAAGCTCATCTCCAGCACCGGCTAACATAAGCACCATAAAGAAATCGACCATGGACGCCACCGCTGTTTCAGACTGGCCGACACCTACTGTTTCGATAATAATCAGATCAAAACCCGCGGCTTCACAAACCAGCATCGTTTCCCTGGTTTTTCTCGCAACACCGCCAAGAGTGCCCCCTGAAGGAGAAGGACGGATAAAAGCATTTTTCTCAATAGAGAGCTTTTCCATCCGTGTTTTGTCCGCCATGATGCTGCCGCCGCTTCTTTGACTGCTTGGATCAACAGCGAGAACAGCCACTTTATGTTTCTTCTGCGCCAAAAACAGACCAAAACTCTCTATGAAAGTGCTCTTTCCGACACCTGGAACTCCTGTAATTCCAAGACGTACTGCCTTTCCAGCATAGGGAAGCAGCCGGTCAACAACCTCTCGTGCCATTACCTGGTGACTGTCGAGCGAGCTTTCTATCAGAGTGATGGTTTTTGCAATAATCAGCCTGTCTTGTGCAAGTACACCCTGAATGTAATACTGTATATCTTCCGATATCATTTTCTCTTTTCCAGAACGCTTAATACCTGATCCGCTGATTTTGTAATAGGCGTCCCTGGTCCGAATATTCCGACCGCACCCTTTTCATACAGAAAATCATAATCACCAGGAGGAATAACCCCTCCTACAACTACCAGGATTTCACTGCCCCCCTGCTTCTTAAGAACTTCTATCAACCTGGGAACCAGGGTCTTGTGACCGGCTGCAAGGCTCGATACACCGACAATGTGAACATCATTCTCAACAGCCATCTTGGCTGCTTCTTCAGGTGTCTGAAACATGGGGCTTATATCCACATCAAACCCAAGATCAGCGTAAGCCGTCGCGATAACCTTGATGCCGCGGTCATGACCATCCTGACCCATTTTTGTAACCAGTATTCTTGGTCTTCTTCCCTCTTTCTCCATGAATTTATCTGTTCTTTTTCTCATGGAACTAATCACTTCGCTGTCGCCGTACTCGGAAGCATAGACGCCTGATATGCACTGTGTTGTCGCAACATATCTGCCGAAAACTTTTTCCAGGGCATCTGAAATTTCCCCGACCGTCGCCCTTTGCCTTGTGGCTTCAATGCATACTTCAAGCAGATTGCCGTCTGATTCCGCACAACTCACAATATCATCAAGCGCCTTCTGAACAGCAGCGGAATCTCTCTTTGCCTTGATCTTTTTAAGCATTGCAACCTGTTCATCACGAACTGCGGCGGGAACCTCAAGAACATCGATTTTATCTTCCTGCTCAAGCTGATACTTGTTTACACCCACAATAACATCTTTACACTGGTCAATCCTGGCCTGCTTCCGGGCCGCGGATTCCTCAATACGCATTTTCGGCATGCCGGATTCAATGGCCTTGGCCATACCGCCAAGCTCTTCAATCTCATCCATAATTTTTGTCGCTTCACGGATTATACCGTCAGTCAAAGCCTCCACGTAATAAGATCCTCCCAGGGGATCAACTACATGGCAGATCTGCGACTCTTCCTGGACGATAATCTGTGTATTTCTTGCAATTCTCGCAGAAAAATCTGTGGGAAGACCGACAGCCTCATCAAAAGAGTTGGTATGGAGAGACTGTGTGCCGCCGAGAGTCGCAGATAGACACTCAAGGGTAGTTCTTATTATATTATTGTAAGGATCCTGTTCGGTGAGGCTCCAGCCGGATGTCTGACAATGCGTTCTTAAAATAGAGGATTTTGGATTTTTGGGGTTGAACCGGCTGATGATTCTGTTCCATAAAAACCGGGCGGCTCTCAGCATGGCTATTTCCATGAAAAAATTCATTCCTATCCCGAAGAAAAACGACAGGCGTGGTGCGAACTGATCAATATCCAGACCCGCGTTAAGTGCCGCCCTTACATATTCAAGCCCGTCAGCAAGGGTAAATGCTGTTTGAAGAACGGAATTTGCACCTGCCTCCATCATGTGATAACCGCTGATACTTATTGTATTATACTTGGGCATATTCTTTGAACAGTACGCAATGATATCGGATACAATCCTCATTGACGGCAGCGGCGGATATATATAGGTGTTTCGAGTAAGATATTCTTTTAAAATATCATTTTGAATCGTACCAGTCAGCTTTTCCTGGGAGACTCCCTGCTCTTCGGCAGCAACGATATATCCGGCTAAAACAGGAAGTACCGCGCCGTTCATTGTCATGGAAACAGACATTTTATCCAGGGGGATCTTATCAAAAAGGATCTTCATATCCTCCACCGAATCAACGGCTACGCCTGCTTTTCCAACATCACCCGACACTCTTGGATGGTCGGAATCATAGCCCCTGTGAGTTGCAAGATCAAAAGCCACTGAAAGCCCTTTCTGACCGGCTGCTAGATTTCTCCGGTAAAATGCATTAGACTCCTTTGCTGTGGAGAAACCGGCGTACTGCCTGATTGTCCATGGCCTTCCCGCATACATGGTCGCTTTTGGACCCCGAACATAAGGGGCGAGCCCTGCAAGAGTATTAACATGTTCCATCTCTTCAATATCTTCAGCGGTATAGAGGGGCTTGACAGGTATCCCCTCAGGAGTTATCCAGTTTAACGACTCAAGAGGCTTTCCCCTTAATTCCTTTGTTGCAAGTTCTTTCCATTTATTTATTTCTGGATGTTCTGACATGATGTGCTCCTTAAATTTATGTGCCAATTGTCTGTCCATAAATGTCTTTTCGCTCAGTATCTGCGCATGGCCTGTGCAGCGGCCGCGCCATCCTTCGCTGCAAATGCGGCAGGCGGCTAAGATCAGATTATGCTAATAAATAATCCTTACGAATATCAAATACATGCTGCGGTTATTTTTTCACATGCCCTGACCTTTCTGGATAGACATAAGCTGAAATAAGTATTTTTATAACTGATGCACTCGTAAAAAGTCCCAACATTTTATTTCGGCCGCAACATACAGTTATTCG
>CAZRLQ010000055.1:0-10811 GCA_964600725.1 uncultured Desulfobacterales bacterium | reverse complement strand
TCTCGCGGCCGTGCTGATGCGCATGGCGGCATGAGGCTTTTTTAGGAAACTTCAGTAACTACAATACATATAGTATTACAACTTAGGCTTTACTCGGCATAGATTATGCGTAAGTTTTGACAATCTGAAATTTCTCAACATATACCCGGAGATGCAGTAAGCCCTGCTTATAACCTGTGGCCTGAAGATGATGAGCAGTTTCTTTGGCATGGTATGTCTGTCTTTGCTGCGGACGGTTCGAAATTCAATCTTCCGGCTGCCGGAGAAATCCGAAAGTATTTCGATCCGGGCAGCGGACTGGAAAACAGCCCAGAATTAATAAAAGCCCCTCGAATAAATGGCAGACAAGTAAAAAAGAAAAAATGCTCAGAAAATGCTTAAGTCAACAGTATTGGAGGGATGGGGAGATGGGGAAGATACGATGCTTTTTAAGAAAATGTTTTTGGAGAAATTATTTGTATGTTATATTAATGATCCTGTTAGGCTGCCAGCGTAAGGCGGGACACCTTGAAATTTCAGCGGTAAGAGAGGTGTAGAGGCAAATCTTGTATTCGCCCTGATCGCAGATGGACAATGCCCTATCTGTATTGTTCCGCTTTAAGTTGGCGGCCAATTTGCCCGACAGTCAAAAGCTCACTGAAAAAAAGCCTTTCATTGCCTTCTTGAGAAAAGTGGAATAATTTAATGAACAACTTTTGGAAAATATCCGGAGGAAATAAATATATGAAACCAAGGAGATCCATTTTATCAATTCCAGGACATGTGAAAAAGATGCATAAGAAAGCCGGCCAGAGTATGGTTGATGTTGTGATGTTAGACCTGGAAGACAGTGTGCCGGAAGATGCAAAAGAAAAGGCGCGAAAGCTGGTGATTCAATCTCTTCATTCGCTGGACTGGGGGGAAAAGACCTTGACCGTCCGTATCAACTGCCTGGATACACCATTTGGTTACAAGGATCTGCTGGATATAGCCGAAGAAGCCGGCCGGCTCCTGGACGCCGTTGTAATTCCAAAAGTAAATAGTGTCAAAGATATACATTTTGTATCCCGTATGTTAGACGGTATTGAGATAAGCAAAAATTTTTCAAACAGAATCGGCATCGAGGCTTCCATCGAGACTGCCGAAGGTCTTGAACAGGTAGATGAAATAGCCAAAGCATGTGATCGTCTCAAAACCCTTGTATTTGGAATAGCGGATTATTCCGCTTCTATCGGTGCACGGCTGGTATCAATCTCAGGGCACGGCGAAAAAGAAGAGGATCTGTATCCAGGTCACCGCTGGAATTTTGCTCTGAGCAGAATAGTCATGGCAGCCAAGGCTAACGGTCTGATGGCGATAGATGCACCCTATGGAAACTTTAAGGATCAAGATGCTCTTCGACGCTTCGCTATAATGGCATCTGCATTAGGATGTGATGGTAAGTGGGCGATTCACCCTGACCAGATTGAAATCATAAACCAGGTTTTCTCTCCATCACAGGAAGATATCGACAGAGCATTTAAAGTTCTGCAAGCTCATCAAGAAGCTGAAGCAAAGGGACGTGGAGCAGTCGCCGTAGAAGGCCGCATGGTAGATCGTGCCACCGTCCGCATGGCAAAGCAGCTTTGGGAACAGGCAAAATATCTAAACCTGGTGTAATTTATGAGTCTGTTGATTTATATGGTTCATCACGGATTAGCGCGGCAATCCATGATGAACAGCTAATCGCCAATACCTGATGGCATAAGTTCAATCAGTATATGCTTAACAAGTAGAATCTCCACAATAATCCGCTATGATCCGTATTTCCCATGAATGCTGAAATAGAAAAGATAATCCAGGCAGATGAGGCTGCTAGAAAAAATGTTGAAGCGGCCAGGAAGGAAGCAGAAAATATACGGAATCAGGCTCAAAAAAGAGCAAATGAGATCATTGCTGAGAAAGAGAATGAATTTACAGAATTTAAAAGAAAAGAGTTTGAAAAGATCGTATCAGAAGCAGGATCAAAAGCTCAGCGTATTTTGGAAGAAACAGGTCATTACCTTGAAATACTGCTAAATAAGAAGAATGAACAATTAGATGACTTGATAAACGATCTTCTTATGGAGATAATAAGCTCTTGATTGCCAGAATTCTTAAGTATTCATTCGCACAGGCCAAAACCAAAGCTCTAAAAGGAAGGCTGCTGAGCGCTGAAGATCAGCGCTTTCTTTTAAAATGCAAAAACCTGGAAGATGTCTTAAAATACCTCAGCGGCACGGATTATGTTAAGCCCTTATCCCATCTTCCCAAAGGAAAACCTGATGCAAAACTGATATCTTCAGCATTATATGATGAACTCTTCAGAGATTATGCAAAACTTTTAAAAGCAACCCCGAAAAAGAGCGCTTCTCTTCTCAAGGCGCTCCTTTTACGTTACGAAGCAGAAAACTTAAAAACCATTTTGCGGGGCATCTGGGCAAAAATATCTCCTGCGGACATAAGATTTCTTCTCTATAATTTAGGTCGTCTTTCCCGCTTGCCTGTTGGAAGGCTTATGCGGTTTCAGAAAATCCCGGAGGCTATCGAACTTTTAAAAAAGATGATCTTTTATTCGCCCCTGATTCATGCATTGCCGCAATTCAGGGCACAGGGAAAGCTTTTCCCTCTGGAAATTGCAATTGACATCACCTATATTTGAACATATTGTGGAAACGTTAAAATCTTTGACCAGGCATGATCGTAAAAGAGCAAAAATTTTGATCGGCGGACTTGTCGATTTTGAAAACCTGTGCTGGTTGGTCAGATTCCGCCATTCATACGGTCTTTCACCTGAAGAGATTATCAATTATATACTGCATGGAGGAAAGCGTCTCGGTATTTCCGATCTGGCCGCACTTGCAAGAAAACCTGATCTGACATCATTTTTAAAGGCATTGCCTCAGCCATATGGAGAAGTTCTGAAAAAAGCGAAAGACTGGCCTGAGTTTCAACCCCTTTTTGAAAGATGGTTCCTTATTCAGCTCTATAAAGTCTTTGAGAAAGACCCCTTTCAAATCAGTCTGCAATTATCTTATCTTCTTATAAAAGAGATTGAGGTAAAGGCTTTGGAAGGTCTTGTGTCAGCTTTGAATCTTGGAAAATCGTAATTTCTCAAAAATTGTGACACCTATGTGCTTTCCCCTTTGAAAAAGGGGGGATTGAGGGTGATTTCCCCAACGTTGCCCGAACTTATTGAGAAGTTATGGAAAACCGACCTTAAGAGGAGGCGCCTGTGTTCAGACCTGAAAAATTAGTCAGGATTACCATTCAGGTTCCAGAACCTTTCATATCTGTCGTAACGACCACGCTTGCCAGGTTCAAGCTGCTCCACCTGATAAGAATCGGGGAGACCCACCTTGGTCATCTGGGATATATAGCCGAGACTGACGAAAAACTCCTTAACGAATTTGAAGAACTTTTTAAGAAAAACAAGATTCTCTTAAATGCACTGGAAATCCGCCCTGAACCTGCTGCTCAGGCTGATCTCATTATTCCTGAAAAAGAAATTTTCAAAATCAAAGCACGTATCGACGAAGTGACGGGTGAGGCCGAGTCGACCATCAACGACTTGAAAATCACCGAACAGGAACTTCTTGAAAAAGAAAGACTGCTGGATAAGATCAATTTCTTGCCGGCTGATCTTGATTTTTCACGTCTATCGCTCTGCAGGTTTGTGAACTGGATGATCGGCCTGGTGCCCGCACGGGGTCTTGAAAAGTTAGAGGAGAGTTTGTCGGAAGTCCATTATACATTCAGCCATATCGGAACTTTGGGCCAAAGAGCCGTTATTTTGGTTTTCGGCTTAAAAGATAATTGGCCTGTCTTTGAGAGAGCTTTGAGAGGTGCTTTTTTTGAAAGAATCGATATACCCGGTCAGTTTTCAGGAAGAGTGCAGGAAATCATTGAAAGTATACAACTGCAGATCGCTGAACTCACAGAGAAAAAAAGAGAATTGTTCCGGCAAAAGAAGGTTTTTCAAAACAAGTTTGGATCAGAGCTTCTGATTATCAAAGAGAAAATCATCGCATCCCGCGGTATTCTTTCCGCCCGGAGGCTTTTTGGAAAGATAGAGAAAAGCTTTTTTATTTCCGGATGGATTCCTGTAAAGCTTTTTGAACCTCTTGAAAAAAAACTGACCAGGATCACACAAGGCAAAATAATAATGGAAAAGGCAGACGCTGATGATCTAAGGCAGATGCGGGAAGGGATTATCAATATTCCGGTACTGTTCAACAACCCCTTGCTGATCAGCCCCTTTGAAAGGCTGACCGGTCTTTACGGGACTCCGCGTTACAAAGAGATCGAACCGACCATCTTTTTTGCCCTTACTTTTCTTTTGATGTTCGGCATGATGTTCGGCGATGTAGGTCATGGAGCAGTTCTTCTTTCCATAGGCTATCTGATCTTCCGCCGTTTCTACAAGTATATGGATTACGGAATTATTCTTATGGAATGCGGCATTGTTTCAGTCTTTTTCGGTATCTTGTATGGAAGCATATTCGGACTTGAAGATATTATTCCAGTCCTCTGGTTCAGGCCCATGGACAATATATCTTATTTTGTAAAAGCAGCCATGTTTCTTGGAATAGCACTGGTAAGTTTAGGACTTATTTTAAATATTATCAATGCCCTGAGGTTAAAAGAATACGAAGGCTTGTTAGGCACCGGCGGTTTAGCCGGCGCCCTTATCTACTGGGCAGCCATCGGTCTGGGACTGAAATACTTCCTTACAGGCCGGCTGGTTCCGGGCGAGCTGACTATTTTTGTATGGGTGGCTGCGGCGCTGATAACAATCATAGTCTTTCATCGACCCCTTTATCGCATATTGGCCGAAAAAGAACCTCTTGAAGATGTTGTCTGGAAAAAGGATTTCTTTACAGGGATTATTGAATCAATTGTAGAATCTTTTGATGCTCTTATTCGCTTTATGGCAAATACGATCTCATTTATCAGGGTGCCGGCCTTTGCCTTGGCGCATGCGGCTCTTTTCATAGCTCTCTTTTCCATTGCCGGTCTCGTGGCTCATGAAAATGGCGGCGGCCTGTTTTACTGGTTAGTGGTAATAGTCGGCAATCTGGTCATCATCCTTCTTGAAGGGTTGGTGGTATCGATTCAGGCGGTGCGCTTGGAGTATTATGAATTTTTCAGCAAATTTTTCAGGGGCGGGGGACAGAAATTCAAATTTTTTGATCAAGAAATTGACTCGGAAGAAAGGAGATTGTAATGTCTGGTTTAAAAATCCTTGAAAGGAGACCTGTATGAAATCTTTCAGATATCTCCCTGCATTTTTTTCTTTTATACTTTTTCCTGCCGCGGCAATTGCTGAACAGGTTTCGGCCCAGGGTGGCTCTTCGACAGCCTGGGGTTACATGGCAGCAGCTATTGCTGCTGGTGCTTCAACACTTGGCGCCGGTTTTGCCGTGGCTGTCGTGGGTTCAGCCGCCATGGGAGCAATGAGCGAAAAACCGGAATTAGCCGGCCGCGCCCTGATATTTTTGGGACTGGCCGAGGGAATTGCGATCTACGGCTTGATTGTCGCCGTAATGATATTAGGCAAACTATGAAGATCTTTGTCCTTGCCGATCCCGAAACCTGCCTGGCTTTTGCCATGGCCGGAATAAAGGGTCGTTCAGTAGATTCGGTCTCTGAACTATCCCTTTTACTTGAAAATTTAAACCAAAAAGAGATCGGTCTTATCCTGATTACGGAGCGTCTGGCTGAAAAGTGCCGTGAAATTATCGATAAAATGATCCTTGAATCCAACTGTCCGCTTATCCTCGAAATTCCCGATATCAACGGGCCGGTACCAAAGAAAGGTAAGGCAGCAGAACGGATCACTTCCCTTCTCAGGAGCTGAATATGTCAATCTGGGGCGAGGTAGAACTTCTTTGCAGAGCCATTTCCAAAGAGGGCGGTAAAGAGGCGGAAAGTATTCTGACACAGGCTAAAGCCGAGGCTGAAAAAATCATTGCCAGAACAGAGCGGCAAACTGAAAAAGAATTCCGGGAAAAGATCTTTACTCAAAGGGGAAAGGCGTATGCCAAAGCCAGGCTGGTAGTAGACGCTGCTGAACTTGAGGCTAAAAAGAGGATCATCACTTTTCGGAAGCAGGTGATTTCAGAAATTTTCAGCGCATTGGAACTCCGTTTGAGAAGCTTCGTTGATCAGCCTGGATATCCCGACTTTCTTATGACAGCCATAAAAGAAGGAATAGACTCTCTTCCGGGCAAAGAGTTTGTTATCGAACTAAAACAAGAGGATCTGGAACTTGTAAAAGAGAGATTAGAGGCTCTTGGCAAGGAACTCTCTTTGAAGATCAGATTCGATGTCTCGGACTCGCTCAATGGAGGCTGCCGGGTTTATAGGGGTGATCGGCATCTGCTTTATGACAACAGCTTCCAGGCTCGGCTTAAACGTCATGAAGATGAAATTCAACGGCGGATATGGAGAAAGATCTTTGGGACAGAAAGAAGCAAAAGTTAAAAAGGCCGTTATCAATGAAATCAACGGGCCTGTCGTAAAAGCCGTGAATGCCCGCGGTTTTTCCATGAGCGAAATGGTCATGATCGGCGAAGAAAAGCTGGTTGGAGAGGTGATTGAACTTTACGAAGACAGGGCAACCATCCAGGTCTTTGAGGATACAACCGGCCTGAAGCCTGGAACATATATCTATGGCCAGGCTCTTCCCTTATTCGTTGAGCTGGGACCCGGTTTGTTAGGTCATATTTTTGATGGTATCCAGAGGCCTCTTTCGGCCATGTATCATGATTTCGGACCGTTTATCAGTAGAGGCAACCCTGGACCGGCTCTGGATCACAACAAGGTATGGACTTTCAAAGCCAAAATAATATCCGGGGAAAGGGTATGGCCAGGCCAGGTAATAGGGGAGGTGCAAGAGACGGATCAGATCGTTCACCGGATCATGATTCCCCCGAATTTAAAGGGCAGGCTGCTGAAAATATCCCCGGAAGGTCTTTACACAATTGAAGAGACAATAGCCATCTTAGAAGATGAGAAGGGTAATACCCAGGAGATCAAACTTTATCAGAAATGGCCGGTAAGGCAGATCAGACCTTCTCAAAAGCGCACGCTTCCCGGCAAACCGCTTTTTACCGGCCAGCGGGTTATCGATTTTTTCTTTCCCCTGGCCAAGGGCGGAACCGCTGCCATCCCGGGAGGTTTTGGAACAGGTAAAACCATTACACAGCATCAGCTTTCTAAATGGGCTGATGCCGATATCATCGTCTATATCGGATGCGGTGAGAGAGGCAACGAGATGGCCGGGGTTATAATGGATTTCCCAAAACTCCTCGATCCTCGAAGCAAAAGACCTCTTATCGAAAGAACGATCTTTATTGCCAATACTTCGGATATGCCCGTAGCCGCCAGAGAGGGAAGCATCTATACCGGAATAACCATTGCTGAATATTACCGGGATATGGGCTACCACGTGGCCTTAATGGCTGATTCCACAAGCCGATGGGCCGAAGCGCTGAGGGAGATCTCAGGACAACTGGAAGAGATGCCGGCCGAGGAAGGATTTCCAGCCTACCTTGCCTCAAGACTTGCCAATTTCTATGAAAGGGCGGGATCTGTTGTCACCTGTAATGGAGATGAGGGCTCGGTCTCGCTCATCGGTGCCGTGTCTCCCCCTGGAAGTGATTTCTCGGAACCGGTCACGCAACATACCAAAAGATATGTAAGTGTCTTCTGGGCATTGGACAAGGAGCTGGCCGGCGCCCGCTATTTTCCGGCAATTAATTATCTCAACAGCTACAGCGGTTATGTGGAAGCGGTTGCTTCGTGGTGGGAAAAAAAAGCGGATACCGACTGGTCTGAATTGAGGCGCCAGGCACTGGCTATCCTCAAGGAGGATGCCAAACTGATAAATATCGTCAAACTCATAGGAGAAGATGCTCTTCCCGGCGATCAAAAGGTGATTTTCCATGGCGCAAGACTTATAAAGGAAGATTTCCTGCAGCAAAATGCCTTTGATGCTATTGATACTTATTCTGCTGCTGAAAAACAGATCATGATGCTCCAGATCATTATCAGATTTATTGAAAGAATGAAAAAAACCGTGGTCACCCATCGTATTCCTGTTTACAGGATTATGGAACTCCCTGTCCTGGAGGAAATGGAACGGATGAAATATACTTACAAAGGGGATGATCTAAAACCTTTTAAAAATATTCTTAAGAGCGTTGAGAAAGAATTTGATGATCTGATCAAAAAGGGGAGATAAAAATTGCGCTTTGGAACCGGACTTGAATATCTGGGCCTTGTTCGAGTACAAGGGCCTTTGATCTTTGTTAAAGGGGTTGACAACATCGGTTTCGGCGAGATGGCTGAAGTCGTTGATTCAAAAAATGAGATTCGCCTGGGCCGGGTTCTTTCTGTTTCCGATGATCTGGCCGCAGTAGAAGTCTTCGAGGGAACAGCCGGCCTTTCCGGATCGGACTCCAAGGTTCGCTTTACAGGCCATCCCTTTAGATACCCTGTTTCTGCCGAGGAAATGTTGGGCCGCGTTTTTGACGGCCTGGGAAGACCTCTTGATGGAGGCCCTCCGCCAATAGCCGGAGAAGTCCGCAGCATAAACGGACTTCCGGTCAATCCAGTTGCCAGAGTATATCCTCAAGATTTTATCCAGACAGGAATTTCAGCTATCGATGGACTGAATGCTCTGGTAAGAGGTCAAAAGCTTCCGATATTTTCAGGAAGCGGGCTTCCGCACGATCAACTCTCCGCCCAGATCGTTCGGCAGGCCAGACTTCTTGAAGAAACAGAAAAATTTGCCGTTGTTTTTGCCGCTATGGGAATCAAGCATGAAGAAGCCCAATTTTTCCAGAAAGAGTTTGAAAAAAGCGGGAGCCTCAACGAGGTCGTCATGTTTCTCAATCTGGCCGATGATCCTTCCATTGAAAGATTAATAACGCCAAGAATCGCATTGACCGCGGCAGAGCATCTTGCCTTTGAAAAAGATATGCATGTTCTGGTAATTCTGACCGACATGACAAACTATTGCGAAGCCTTAAGAGAAGTAGCTACCTCAAAGGGAGAGGTTCCCAGCAGAAAGGGCTATCCCGGATACCTCTACAGCGATCTGGCCTCTATTTACGAAAGAGCCGGAAAAATCTCAACCTCCAAAGGGTCAATTACCCAGATTCCTATTCTTACGATGCCTGATGACGACATTACCCACCCGATCCCGGATCTCACAGGTTATATCACCGAGGGTCAGATCGTTCTTGACCGCGGCCTTTTCCAGAAAGGATTCTACCCGCCTGTCAATGTTCTGCCCTCACTGTCGCGTCTGATGAGCGACGGTATCGGAGAAGGCCGGACAAGAAAAGATCACCGGAATATAGCCAGCCAGCTCTATGCCCTTTATGCTCAGGCAAAACAGGTGGAAAAACTCGCTTCTATAATTGGAGAAGAGGATCTTACATCCCGTGACCGTCTTTTTTTCAAGTTTTCCGCTGAATTTGAAGGACGATTCATCACACAGGGGCCTTATGAAAACAGAAGCATCTACGAATCCCTTGATCTTGGCTGGGAGCTGGCAACAATGTTTCCGATAAAAAATCTTACCAGGGTAAAGCCTGAAGAAATCCAGAAATATGGAAAGACTACCCCTTTCAGTCAACAAAAGCAATCTGATACGCCTTGAAGAAGAGCTTTCTTTTGCCAAAGACGGCCTGGAGCTTCTGGATGAAAAGAAAGAGGCTTTGATAGCGCATATCAGCACCTTATCTACCAAGGCCAAGCGGGTAAGGAGCAGGATAAATAAATCAATGGAAGAATCTTACGGCTACCTCCGGGAAGCGATCTCTATTCATGGCCGACTTACCTGTGAACGGACTTCGCTCGGTCTCTTGTTAGGAGAAAAGGTGCAGATCAGGGAGAGAGGCTTTATGGGAGTCACCCTGCCCGAAGTAAAGATAGAGCTTCCAAAACTCTCGCCTCCGTATGGCTTTCATGGGACCGGAGCGGCAATGGATCTGGTTTTGATGACAATCTGCAAAAGTATGGAGACTATTGCCGAGTTAGCGGAAATTGAAGTAGGACTTTTTCGTCTAATTGCGGAGATGAAGAAAACCCTGAGACGTTTGAATGCCCTGGAAAATATATATATCCCCCGTTACGAATCAACCATAAAATATATCAGGGAGAACCTGGAGGAAAAAGAAAGAGAATTCCTTTTCCAGTTAAAACGGCAAAAAACCGCCGGAAAGAGGTAGGCATGGGACTCTTTAACAAAATTTTGGTGCCCGTGGATGGTTCGCGATACTCCCTCGACGCTGTCCGCCTGGCCGTCAAAATAGCCAGGGTTCACGGTTCTGAGATAAAAATTTTTCATGTTCTCGATGTATTGGTCATCGACAAATTGAAACATTTTTCAAAAAAAGATAAAGCATCAATTCAAGAAGAACTGAGTCATAATGCTTTAGGATCTCTCAAAGACATAGAATATGAATTAATGGGAGAGAAAGTAAATTTTGAACTTCTCATCAAAGAGGGTGTCCCCCATGAAGCCATCCTGGAAGAGGCATACTCCTGGAAGGCTGAACTTATCGTTATGGGAAAGTTAGGCCGACGGGGAATCTCCCACATCGTATTAGGCAGCGTGACAGAAAGAGTAATAGAATTTTCTGATATGCCGGTGCTGGTGGTAAAGTAAAAGTATAAGGCGCCGCTTTCCTACAGGAAACATAGATTATTTCTCAACTGTCTTTACAATTAATAGAACCTAAAGCCTGCATAAACTATTTTCAAAAAGAAAATTATGCTTTTAATATCAACGAATTATA
>CAZRLQ010000054.1:0-10985 GCA_964600725.1 uncultured Desulfobacterales bacterium | reverse complement strand
GCAGGTTATACAGATTTAAGAAGTACAATACCCTGAGTGCTCTCTATCCCGGTCAGAAACCGCGGATGCTCCCTGGCAATTTGGGAGACTTTTTTTCCTTCAGAGCTGAGCAGCACCATTAAGGCTTTTTCTGAATTTTTTGAAGAAGCTGATATCCGAAATTGCTCAAGTTCTTTTCGCTGTTCTTTGGTGATGGAAACTGTAATCATGACTGCCTCCTTCCTGAAGAATTCCATAAACAGGAGTGACAGTCAAGTTATTTATAGATATTTATGCAAGTAAGTTTATCGTGGTAACCGCTGCTATGAGCCTTAATTTTTTATTAAACAATCAAAGGCGTACCGCAACTTTAGGCATTTTAGGCACTTCTTGTTTATTCTTTGTATCATGTGAACTTACTAAGAAAAAAATGGAAATCCCTATGCTATGAACTTATGGCATCAGATATTAGCGGTTGACTGTCAGGTATTAGATTCTAACAGTTTTTATATCGACCAGATTTAGCATAAATCTTAAACCTCACACCTAATACCGATAGTAATCCGGTTTGAACGGGCCATCTGCAGATACTCCAAGATAATCCGCCTGCTTCTGGCTGAGTTTAGTCAATTTTACACCCAGACTGCTCAAATGAAGTCGCGCTACTTCCTCATCAAGAATTTTTGGCAACGTATATACCTTCTTTTCAAAAGACCTGGTGGCCAGCTCTATCTGGGCAAGACACTGATTGGTAAAGCTGTTGCTCATGACAAAACTGGGATGTCCCGTAGCACAGCCAAGATTGACCAGCCGTCCTTCAGCTAACAATATAACGGAGTTTCCAGAGTTAAGCGTCCATTTATCCACCTGCGGTTTAATCTGCTCCTTCTTGCAACCTGGGTTATTTATCAGATAACTGGTCTGGATTTCGCTGTCAAAATGGCCGATATTGCAGATAATTGCTTCATTTTTCATATTTTCCATATGTTCGCCGGTGATTACATCGATGCATCCGGTAGCAGTTACAAATATATCTCCTTTTGCAGCGGCCTCTTCCATTGTCATGACTTCATATCCTTCCATTGAAGCTTGAAGAGCGCAGATAGGATCTATCTCAGTAATTATAACGCGTGCTCCGAACCCTCGCATGGATTGGGCACAACCTTTGCCCACATCACCATATCCGCATATTACAACTATTTTGCCGGCAATCATAAGATCGGTTGCCCGCTTAATTCCATCGGCAAGAGATTCACGGCACCCATAAAGGTTGTCGAACTTTGATTTTGTCACGGAATCGTTCACATTAAATGCAGGAAAAAGCAATTCACCATTTTTTGCCAAGTGATAAAGTCTGTGAACACCGGTAGTTGTTTCTTCGGAAACACCCCGTATTTTTGAAGCAATTGCCGTCCATAAATTCGGATTGCGTGCATATCCCGCTTTCAGCCGTTCTATGAGGCACTCCATATCCTTACTGTCATATTTTTTATCCAGCAATGATGGATCTTTTTCAATCATTACACCCTGATGAACATAAAGCGTTGCATCACCGCCATCATCTACAATAAGGTCAGGACCGCTGCCATCAGGCCATATTAGAGCCTGTTCCGTACACCACCAGAACTCTTCAACTGTTTCCCCTTTCCACGCAAAAACGGCTGCCGAGCCTGATTTAGCAATTGCAGCCGCCGCATGATCCTGGGTTGAAAAGATATTACAGCTTGCCCACCGAATATCGGCACCAAGTTCTTTGAGAGTCTCTATGAGCATAGCTGTCTGAATGGTCATATGAAGGCTTCCTGTGACTTTCATCCCCTTAAGCGGTTTTTGATGACCATATTTTTCTCTTACAGCCATCAAACCGGGCATTTCCTTTTCAGACAGTCTCATTTCAATAATGCCGAAATCCGCAAGTGAAATATCTGCGACTTTAAAAGGAAGTGAAAGATCGAGTTCAGAAATATCTTGTCTGTTTTCTTTTGTTTTTGAGGAAACCATTTTATTCTCCTTGCATGATCGCGGGTGTAATTCATAACAGTTCCTTAACAGCAGCGAATCATTAATTTCAAACATCGTTCCCTGGCTCTTCCTGGGAACGGAACTATCTATGAACTCTTAAATCAGAGTCCTGCCTTTTCTCTGAACAATTCGGCCATATCTGTTTTTTCCCAGCTAAAATCAGGGTCATTCCGTCCAAAATGTCCATATGCTGCAGTTTTTCGATAAATGGGCCTCAAAAGGTCGAGATATTCGATAATGGCAGCGGGTCTTAAATCAAAAACTTCTTTTACGATCTCTCTGACCCTGAACTTGGGTACAACACCGGTACCCAGAAGATCAACCATAACCGATACGGGGTCAGCCACTCCTATTGCATAGGCTAACTGTACTTCGCATCTTTTCGCAAGACCTGCGGCGACAATGTTTTTCGCGATATATCTTGCCATATATGAAGCGCTCCGATCAACTTTTGAAGGATCTTTGCCGGAAAAGCATCCGCCGCCATGGCTACCCTGGCCCCCATAAGTATCAACGATAATCTTTCTGCCTGTAAGGCCGCAGTCTCCCATGGGTCCCCCGATAACAAACTTGCCGGTAGCATTGATAAGATAACGGGTATCACCGTCGGTCATATCTTTTGGAATCACTTTCCTTATCACTTCTTCAATAATCGCCTCTCTTAAATCCCCGTAGCTGACATCCGGTTTATGTTGTGCAGCAATGATAACAGTATCAACACGTAGTGGACTGCCGTTTTCATATTCGATCGTCACTTGTGTTTTCCCGTCAGGTCTCAAAAAATCAAGGGAACCGTTTTTTCGAACTTTGGTAAGTCGTTTGCACAACTTATGGGCAAAAAGGATAGGCATCGGCATCATCTCCGGCGTTTCATCCGAAGCAAATCCAAACATAAGACCCTGATCCCCGGCGCCCTGCTCCTTAAAAAGGCCTTCGCCTATATTTACCCCCTGGGCTATATCGGGTGACTGGTGGTCAATACTGGTGATTACCGAACAGGTCTGATAATCGAAGCCCATCTGGGATGAACAGTATCCTATTTCCTGTATCGTATTACGGACAACCTCCGGCATATCAACATAACAGTCGGTTGTAATTTCTCCGGCTATAAAAGCAAGACCTGTTGTCACAAGAGTTTCGCAGGCAACCCGGCAATTTTTGTCCTTTTGAATAATTGCGTCAAGAATGGAATCTGAAATGGCATCAGCAACCTTGTCGGGGTGGCCTTCAGTAACAGATTCAGAAGTAAAAAAGAAACGTTCGCTACTCATAATATTCTCCTTTAAATTTTATATTTGGACCTAAGTTCTGCAATTGCCGCATTTGCCGAAGAGCTGCCTGCTACGCAGCCAGGCTCGCTAACTGGTGTGCAACCGTGAATGCTCCCTCTCTCGCAGAGCGCAGGGATTTTAGAGACCGGCCTTAGCCCTTTCATGGACTGAATCCCCACTCCTATTATGTTTTTCTGAGATGTTCAGACAGGCTCTGATAACGGATGCAGCATCATATTGTCAATCAGACGGGTTTTCCCTACCTTTACGGCTATCGCCATTAAAGCCTCCCTGTCGATTATAACCATTTCCTCAAGGGTTTTGGTGTCGCAAATTTTTATATAATCGATACTGGTTTCAGGATAAGACAAGATAAGGTTTGATGCAGCATCAATAATAGTTGCAGGATCATTAATACCGTTTTCGACAAGTTCTTCAGCTTTTTTAAGTGATTTAAAAAGTGTCAGGGCCGCGGGTCTTTGCTCATCTGTAAGATGAGCATTGCGAGAACTAAGGGCAAGTCCGTCTGTTTCTCTTACTATTGGAAATTCTATGATTTCAGTATCGAAGTTTAAATCAATAACCATTCGTTTTATTATAATCAACTGCTGATAGTCTTTTTGGCCGAAAATAGCAAAATGAGGTTTAACTGCATTAAAGAGCTTGGTCACAACTGTCGAAACACCTTTAAAATGGGTCGGCCTGGATAACCCGCAAAGATGCTTTGGAAGTTTTTCAAGCTCTACATATGTTTGAAATCCTTCGGTATAAAGTTCTTCAGCATCCGGAAGAAAAAGAACATCAACGTACTCTTTTTTTAAAAGATAAATATCTCTTGAAAGATCCCTTGGATAAGCTTCCAAATCTTCACCAGGCCCAAATTGGGTCGGGTTGATAAAAATGCTTACAACCAGATCATCACAAAGAGTGCGTCCTTTTCTAATAAGAGAGAGGTGACCTTCATGGAGAAAACCCATCGTCGGTACCAGGGCAATGGATCTGCCCTGATACCGTAATTGATCACTGTGCCTTTGCATCTCTTTTACAGTTGTAATCTTTTCGATAATATTCACCTCAATTTTGATGCCGGACAAAAAATTTGCACGAAATTTTAGAGTTAGATTTTCGTCTATGGCTGAATCGCCCTTTGTCTCAGCAGATGATCGGCCACAACAATACTCACCATTGCCTCACATACAACATTGATGCGTGGAATCGCTGAAATATCATGGCGGCCTTTTATAGAAATTGTCCTTTGGTCTCCAAACCGGTCAATTGTATTTTGTTCGACCATAATGGAAGGAATCGGTTTTACAGCGGCTCGAACCAGAATATCATCTCCATTGGAAATTCCAGCAAGGATGCCTCCCGCATTGTTTGTGAGAAAACCCTGAGAAGTTATCGGATCATTGTTTTCCGATCCAAGTTTTTCAGCAGCACTGAATCCCGCTCCGATCTCTACCCCTTTAACCGCTCCAATACTCATAAGTGCCTTTGCCAGATCGGCATCAAGTTTGTCAAAAACAGGATCGCCCAGACCTTGTGGAACTCCTCTGGCTAAAACCTCAACAATTCCTCCGGCTGAATCTCCTCTTTTTCTGACATCGGCAACGCGATTTTCCATTTTTTTTGCGGCATCCAAATCAGGGCAAAAAAACATATTATTGTTTATTTTGCTTAAATCACGGCTGCCAGCCTTGATTCCTCCGAGCTCAGAAGTATAAGCTAATATCGTAATATTCTCTTTTTCACAAATGGCTTTTGCAACAGCACCTGCAGCCACTCTTGCCACTGTTTCTCTGGCGGATGAACGTCCACCGCCGCGCCAGTCACGTATTTTATACTTCGCAAGATATGTCAGATCTCCATGGCCAGGCCGGAATATATCTTTAAAAGGTTCATAAGCCTCTGATTTTGCATCCTTATTATCAACCCTAATCATGATGGGGGTTCCGGTTGTTACTTCTTCAAAAACACCCGACATTATAATCGCCTTATCCGCTTCCTTCCGGCTGGTGCTTGAAATCGACACACCAGGCCTCCTTCTGTCTAACATGGACTGAACAATATTTTCAGTAAGGGGTATTCCAGGAGGACATCCGTCTATTACGACACCAAGTCCTTTCCCGTGGGACTCCCCCCAGGTAGTAATTTTAAACAATTTTCCGAAACTGTTTCCCGGCAATGTTAAATCCTTTTATATGTTATACTCTATGATCTGGTTTTTAGTGATTGACTTTTCAGAAAGCCCCAAGCAACTGAACATTTCAGCCGATAGCGTTTCTGGTTTTGAGTATTGAGAATTTGTTTTAAGAAGTCCGCATCAATCACCACTCATTACTTAATTCATTTTCCATACAACCCTGTAAAAACTTCCCAGAAATTCGGAAAGGACTTTTCAACACATTTTTCGTCTCTGATTACGATACCCGGAATCTTGAGACCGGCAAGGGCAAAACTCATGGCAATTCGATGATCTCCGTATGTATCAATCTCAGCTCCGCGAGGATTGCCCCCCTCGATTATCATACCCGTATCATTGCAGCTCGCTTTAATTCCCATTTTTAAAAGTTCATTGACTACGGAACCTAAACGATCACTCTCTTTTGCCTTTAAGTGCGCAACATTCTTTATAAGAGTTGTTCCTTTTGCAAAGGCCGCAACCACTGCCAGAGTCGGAACCATATCAGGCATATCAGCCATATCGACTTCTATTGCCGAAAGAGAACCGCCGGCTACTTTAATCCCGTCATTTTCCGTCAGAATCTTGCACCCCATTGTTTCAAGGACTTCTGTAAAACGCACATCTCCTTGATGCGAACTTTTACTGGTCCCTTTAACTTTTATTTCTGCCCCTGTTATGGCCGCCGCAGCCCAGAAGTATCCGGCTTGTGAACAGTCCGGCTCAACCAGATATGATCCGGAACGGTATATCTGTCCACCTTTGATCTTAAAATTGTGGTATTGATCTCTATCAACAACAACACCCAGATTTCCCATAACATCGACTGTCATATCCAGGTAAGGTCTTGACACAGGACCTTCGATAACCGTTATATCAAGTCCTTCTTCGGTATATGGTGCGATAAGAAGCAGCGCTGAAAGGTACTGGCTGCTTCTGCCGCACTTTAATGCGATCTTTCCTCCTTTGATTTTTCCTCCTTTTACTCTAACAGGAGGGCAGCCATTGCTGTTAACAGGGCGCGCAAAAACGCCTATCTGCTGCAACCCGTCAACAAGATCCTGTATGGGGCGTTCTTGCATACGTTTTGTTCCTGTCAATATGTACATGCCATTGCCAATTGATGCTACCGCCGTCAATAAACGCATAGAAGTTCCTGAATTTCCGAGAAATACAGGATCGCTGACAGATTTCAGTACGCCCCGGCTTCCATGTACAATTAATCTGTCACTGTTTTCATCTATTTTTACACCCAGATGTCTTAAGGCATTCAGAGTAAGAAGAGTATCTTCACTCTTAAGACTATTCTGTATCGAGCATATCCCATCAGACAATGCAGCGGCAATTAATATTCTGTGGGTATAACTTTTTGACCCTGGTACTATGACATCACTATTTATAACTTTTTGGGGTATTAACTTAATCATTATATCGCTCGACTATTCGTGCAGTTTGTCAAGAATAAAACCGTTTACAAAAGAGCGCAGGCTGCCTCTGCGAGCATCAGAAAATTTTTGTATTTTTTGACATTTTATGGTTGGGAAAGTTATTTCGTCCCCGTTCTTTAGTCAATATTTTGTGCTTTTGGATATGAACCAAGGATTTTCAGGTAAAGGGTCAGCGATTTCATTTCATCTATGGCCCTTCTCATTTTGGAATCTTCAATATGTCCCTCAAGATCGGCAAATAAAAAATAGCTCCAGTTTTCATATTTTGTGGGACGTGATTCCAGTTTTGCCATATTTATTTCAGCATCGGCAACCGGTTTCAATACTTTGTACAGAGCACCTGGAACATGTGTTGTAACAAACATTACCGATGTCTTGTCATTTCCGGTCATTTTTGCCTCATCATGACCGATTACCAAAAATCTTGTGATATTTCTTGAAAAGTCTTCGATTCCGGACGATACAATCTGCAGGTTGTAAAGATGTGCTGCTTCAGTGCCGGCAATTGCAGCAGAACCGGATTCTTTTGATGCCTTTCTGGCAGCATGGGCGGTACTGCTGCATTCCGACAATTCTGCTGAAGGCAGATGCCTTCTGAGCCATCTGCGACACTGGGCGAATGCATGAGGGTGGGAATAGATCACCTTTATATCTTCCAACGAACCGGTTGTTGCTAACAGATCATGTGAAATTGTATAAAATATTTCCGCACAGATTTTTAAATCGGATTCAAAAAACAGATCAAGGGTATGATTGACCGCTCCTTCAATTGAATTTTCAACAGGAACAACGCCGTAATTGACAATCCCTTTTTCTACCTCCAAAAATACATCCCGAATACTTGGCTGAGGCACAAAGGTAACGGAATGCCCAAAATGCTTTATTGCCGCAATATTTGTAAAAGTCGCCTCAGGCCCGAGGTAGGCTACGAGCTGAGGACTTTGAATTTCACGTGATGCTGCAATGATTTCTTTGTAAATATGGTTCAGCGTAGAATTTTTTAAAGGACCCTTGTTGAGTTTTTCAAGTCCCTTTAAGAGACTGTTTTCACGCTCAATGTCTTGAACCTGATCATTGTTCAGTTCCTTAAGCTCCCCGATTTCCTTTGCAACCATGAGCCTTTTATTGAACAGGCTGACAATCTTTTCATCAATTTCGTCTATAGAGTTTCGCAGTATATCGATACTTGCATAAGAAGTATCTGCTTTTAAATTTTTCGGATCTGATTTTTCCATATTGTATCAAAACATACTTAAGTTATTTTTCTATTATAGATTCTTCTATCTTGTGGCCAAAATGCCTGGCGTATCCCTCAACTGCTGCAAGGACTTTATCACCTGCCGCCAGATTCACAACGGAAGCAGGCCCGCCGTCAGGATCCGTCAGGCGAACTGTTTCTGCATTTTGCAAAATGGTTGACACCTCTTTTTCACCGATAACCGCTGTCACAAGCATCAATGGCCTTTTTTCAATTTTCAGGCGCCCGACAGTACCCACCTTTGTATTTCCACGAAAATCAACAATAAGCACCTGGTCTCCGGCAGCCAGCTCAGAAAGATATTTTGTCTTTCCGCCCGGAACTCTTGTATAAGCATGAACCGGCCCTGCATTGACACGAAACGGCCTGGGCGCAACATACGGATTTGAAATACTTTCAGAATGAACAAGAAAAAGAGTGCTGCTGCTGTTTCCTACAAGGATTCCCTCACCGAGATTCATTGAAGTACAGGTATCAATACAGACTCTGTCACCCATTCCAACAGGACGAACCTCTTTAATCTCGATTTCTGTTAAAGGTGTTTTATCTTCAATTGAAGTAAGGATAGAAAGAGCTTTTTTCAATTCTATTGCATCGGCCGGCTGGTACAAAATATGATTAACCCCTTTTTCCAGAATACCGAAAGCTGTTTGAGCTTCTTCTAAATTGTTTACCTGAGCTATAACATCTGCTTTTTTTGCAATAAGATTTTCAAGAGGTATAATAGTCCAGTCACTGCACTGAAGAATTACCTTTTTGTTTTGGCTCAGTTTTACTATTTCATCCTCATCTTCGCCGCTTGTTATGGTAAATGAAATAACATCCTCTCCAAGAATTAGATCTCCGTCCTCGGCAATAGTCTGAATTTTCCCAAGCTCTTTTACTTTTCCTGAAAAACCCTTTGGAACCAGCAGGCCGTCCACACCTCCTTCAAGAGCTGTTGTTACGATATCATGATTCCAAGGATCCACCTTTACCCAGATTTTTCTCATGGTTTTATTACTCCTCGATTAATTTTTGGGTATCCCTTATTTTTCAATCCGCGCGTTTCACAGCAGCATCCATGGTCTATACAAGCAGAGAGCGGCAGGAAGCAGGAGAGTTTTTGCCGAATTTACGCTAAAAGTTTTAATCCATCTTCCACGCTCATGCCTTCATGTACAATGCCTGAAATAGCCTGAACCATCCGCTTGGGATCCTTGTGCTGAAATACGTTGCGTCCTATGGAAACCCCTGAACCGCCCGCTTCAATCGAACCTTTGACCATCTCAAGTATTTCCCTGTCGGAATCCATTTTGGCACCTCCTGCAATCACAACCGGAATTTGGCATCCGGATACAACCTCTTTAAAAGTTTCTGCCGAACCTGTGTATGAAACCTTGACGATATCCGCACCCATTTCATTCCCGACACGGGCTGCATGTTTAACAAATTTTACATCATATTCATCTTTAATTTTTTCGCCCCGAGGGTAAATCATTGCAAGAACCGGCAATCCCCAGTTTCGTGCTTCATGACTCACCTTTCCAAAATCATTCAGCATCTCTTTTTCATTACTGTCTCCCAGATTCACATGAATAGATACCGCGTCTGCACCGAGTTTAATCGCCTCTTCAACAGAGCATACAAGGGTTTTTGTGTTTGGATAGATAGAAAGGGATGTAGATGCAGACATATGAATGATTAAACCAACATCATTACCCTCGCCCCGATGTCCTTCCAGTACGATTCCTTTGTGAACCACGACGGAATTAGCTCCACCTTCGGCAACCTTATTTATGGCTTCTTTCATGTTAATTAAGCCATCAATAGGTCCAACTGATATGCCGTGATCCATAGGTACAATTACTGTTTTACCTGTATTCCTGTTTATTATCCGTTCCAAACGGATCTTCTTGCCTAAGATAGTCATAATTTGTTCCTTTCTGCAAAGAAAAAAAGCCGTGAAGTCTATCTTCTCCACAGCTCTTTAAAATAAAAAAAGCCGTGGGAGTTTGAGGTCTACCCATGGCTTATAGCGCATTGCCGCTTTAGTTTATGGTATCAGCGCATACCAGGCAGACCGAATCTTATAAAAATAATACCGGTAGTAAAAATAAAATATGCCTGAATAATTACGCTTCATTAAAACTTATCCATCTGTTAAAGAAAATAATATGAAATATTAATATAAAAAAATATATGCTATATGAGATCTTGTTTGTCAAGATATTTTTTGTCACAATCAGGGCGATTGCATCAAAACTTAGCATGATTTTTGATTCTATATAAATCAATAGGTTATAAACACTGCTTCAAAAATAAACGTTGACAAGCTGCTTTATGTATCACGTAATTGTTTGATTTTTAAGGATCTAAAAATTTGGTGCAGTTGCCCTGTGTCACAATGTCAGGACATCTCCATAAGTTCCTGGTCATGATCTTCGTTTCTGCCGTGTTTTTGTGAGAAGTATCGAGAGTATCGTCGAAACATCAAAGAAAGTCCATTTTTAAGTTGAAAAATCGGTATCCTGATGTGAGTTGAAAAATCCTAACTGGATAGTATTAGAAAATCCCATTTTTTTCTTGGTAAATTCGGAATAATACAATAGATGAGCAAAAAATGCCTAAAGTTGCGGTACGCCTTTGGCCTGCCTGTGCGTTGCACGCAGACAGGCGGACTATAGATATTTAGTACCTAATTACAACTTCAGCCTGAAACAAAGTGAGCAAAATTGTCCAATCATAAAACCTAAATCCTGCAAGCGTCGGGTTTGCCGAAGACCTGCCCGCGGCAGGCAGGTGCAGGGCGGAAGGGGCGCAGACGTACTGCGATACTTCAAGTC
>CAZRLQ010000053.1:9633-11010 GCA_964600725.1 uncultured Desulfobacterales bacterium | reverse complement strand
CCGTTGTTTTGCTTAATATTTAAAAATTTGTTTTGCAAGTCCATCACCAGATCAACTTCGCCTCTGGGCATTGAAAGTTTTTTGGCAATTGTTTCTGCATCAACGCCTTTTCTGCTAAGTTTCAAAATCGAAGCCTGCTGGTCATATACATGGTTACGATGGTTTAATGACTCCACTGAACCCTGGGAAAGATACGATTCTGAACGGTTTAAAAGAAGATTAAGGCTTATAATTCGAGTATCTAAGCTCTCGTTTAAATTATTTATCAACCGGTTTTTTTCTTTAAGCTGTTCACCAAATGTTTCTGCTGCGGATTCAGCCTCTTTCAATAATGGTTCAATCATTTCTATTACCTGCTTTGAGGTTTTTTTTAATTCATTACAGCTTATTTTTGACACTGAATTTCTTAAGAAAATTAATATCAATACGATCAATACAAGATCGATAAGCATTTGAGATACAATCCATAAATTCATTCAGCAAACCCTTGAGGCTCTTTCAGAAATAAGTTAACCGCCTTAAATGAAAAAGTCTTGAGTTAATGACATTGATATGTAAATATAAATGCGGTACCTAAATTACAGCAAACTTGTTAAAAACAATTTTTTTTATCAGCCTGTCTGATTCTTTCAATTCCTTTGGCAAGGCATCATTAATCGCTTTTATCAGCAGTCTGTTTAAGCTCAACGTTTCTGTCTTAGATTTATTTTGTAAATTCAAAGTCTTAAGAAAAATATCATAAATAACACTTCTGAAAAACGGTTCATGCTTTTTTATCTCATCTGCAGCAATGTCAAACAGTTCGATTGTTATTTCAACGATCATATATGCTGCATCCTTTTTGCTTAAAGGAGCCGGCACAATAAATTCTTTTAAGGCAATTGAAACAACCTTTCTTCCAGGATCGGAATCTAATTCACTTTTCTCTTTCTCAATAGGAAATGAAATGACTTTGGGCTTTTCCCTTATATTCATATTATAAGTTTGCCGATGATATTGGAAAAAGGAAATTGAGCAGGAAATTAAAAATAACAATACTGACCCGCTTATCAATAATAGTTTTGATCGATACCATGATTTTTTTTCTTTCTCATTATCCTCGTCTATCAGATCGTTTTTGTTTCCTTGCGTCTCAAAACCTTCCTCCTCCTCTTCCAGTATTATTTGATCAGGTTCTTCTTCCTCATCGGTTGTCTCCTCCTGATTTTCAAAGCTCTTTAAAAGTTGATCAATATCATCTTGATCAATTAGATTTGTTTCTCTATTAACTGCCGCTGCTGTACCCGCTTCGGCCGTTTCTTCCTGATCAGCGGCTTTTTCCTTATCTGCCGCACTGTTTAACAGCTGGTCGATGTCATCCTGGGAAAATTGAACCTT
>CAZRLQ010000053.1:0-9533 GCA_964600725.1 uncultured Desulfobacterales bacterium | reverse complement strand
TATCTGCCGCACTGTTTAACAGCTGGTCGATGTCATCCTGGGAAAATTGTACTGAATTTTTTGGTTCTTCCTTTAATTTCTTCACATCCGTCAACTATGAATTATAATATTCTTTAAGTTTGGATTTTAATTTACGAACCGCCGTTGCATGTATCTGGCAAATCCTCGATTCCGTCAATTCCAGTGTATAGCCGATCTCTTTTAGAGTCAGTTCATCATAGTAATAAAGTGAAATGACAATCTGTTCTTTCTTGGAAAGTTTTTTGATTGCATCAGCCAAGACTTGTTTCAATTCTCTTTTGGCAATATTTTCGTCCGGATCATCATCGCTTTTAATGCTGTCTTGAAAAGATTTTTTTGTAACAGTATCATTTTCATTATCCTTTATATATTCATCAAGACTGACCAGAGAAAATCTGTAAATATCATACAAAGTTTTGTGATAAGCTTCGATGTCTATCCCAAGTTCTTTTGATATTTCCCAGTCTTCCGCCGGTCTTTCTTCCCGGGATTCAACTTTCATTGCAGCTCTTTCAATATCTTGAATTTTTTTCCGCATGGATCTTGAATACCAGTCCATCCTTCGGAGTTCATCAAGAATCGATCCCTTTATCCGGTATTCGGCATAGGTTCTTAAATGTACGTCTCTTTCCGGTTCAAATCTGTCAACCGCATTTATCAATCCCATACAACCCGCGCTTAACAGTTCATCAAACAAAACATTTGACGGTATCCTCAATGCCATTCGTCCGGCTATCCGTTTTACCAATGGAGTATATTGGCCAATCAATTCTTCCCGCTGGTTCTGATCAAGAATGGTTTCATCCTTTTTGACGACTGTATCTTCATATTTGTCTATAATATCTGATGTCACTGGATTTTTCATAACTATAAAATGCTCCGAATACGGCCCGCATTTCTCTTTATTTTATCGCTTAGTAATTAATTTGCCACGAAAAATGCAGAACAGTCATTGAAAGAATAAGTTAAGACTTATAACCATAACTTTTCAATAAGTCCGGACGATTTTTATCTTAAACATAATCCTGAATCCTGCCTTATAAAAAACTTAGATCAGACTTAACACTATTTGTAACGAACCCCCATGCCCTGTCGGGCACAACAAAACATGAAAGAGAGCTTTTACCTTTTTATAAAACCGGATTGTTTGTGCACAAAACTTGATTTAACCACAATATATTGCGCCTAAAGCAGTTCTTTCATATAAAAACCATTATGCCTCAGGGGGCACGACGAAGGATGAAAATGAAGCAGCGCCTGGATGTCCATTTTGTGAGTCCGTTGATTTATGGTCTTTTCGTCCGATCTCTGTGCCTGCCTGTCTGCCGGCAGGCAGGCACAGACAGGTTATGCGAAAAAATAATTCTTGCGAATATCAACTATATGCCTTCGGTCATTTTTTCCGCATGCCTTGATCACGAACGAAAATCCTCATAAATCAACAGACTCATTTTATAAACAGCTAAAATTCCTCTATTCATCATTTCCATATAAATCCGATAATGCCGGACGCGGCAGTGGATTCACCTGTAATCCATAAAGCGTTTTAAGAAAAATTTCATGTTGCCGTCTGAGTCAAACCGTCTTGGCATTTCCAAAAGAGTGGAAGCTATTTTTTTAAATTTTATGCTCGAAGCCGCATTTGGATACATTTTCATGACCGTACTGCGGCTTTTAACAGCTTTTCTAATCAGATCATCATCTGGAACATAACCAATATATTCAACAACAACACCATTCAAGAAACGATCTGCCGCCCGACTCAGGTTCATATAAACCATCTTTGCCTCGCTGTCGTTTTTGACCATATTGACAAGCAGTTTGAAATGTTTTGTTCCATATTTTGTAAACATTACTTTCATCATAGCATATGCATCGGTATTTGACGTGGGTTCAGAAGTTGCTACAATGATACACTCGTCAGCCGCCAGGTTGAAATAAACCACATTTGTAGATATTCCGGCTCCTGTATCAACAAGCATAATATCCAAATTGTCGTTAAATATTTCAAATTCGCTTAAAAGATTCAGTTTTTGCCCTTTGGTAAGGTTTGTTAAATTTGCAAATCCCGACCCTGCCGGAATGATTTTAACTCCTTCGGGTCCGTCAACAATGATCTCAGAAATCTCTTTTTCGCCGCGCAAGACATGGTCGATATTATATTTTGGGTTAACTCCAAAAATAATATCAATGTTGGCAAGACCCAGATCCGCATCAAAAACCAAAACTTTCAAGCCAAGTTTTGAAAACGCTATTGCAAAATTTCCCACAACATTTGTCTTTCCGACACCTCCTTTTCCACTGGTAACGGAAATAACCCTTGGCGCAGCTTTTACTTTGGAACTATTCGTTTTTTCCATATTTGTTTTTCCCAAAGATAAATGCCCTTTTATATTTTCAATATTTGTATTAATAATTTTTCTTAAACTGTTTGCTTGATCCACTTTATATCTCCTCTTCAGGTCACATTTGTCTTATCCTAAATCGCAGTTATTATCTAAGTACCTGAAGTTATTATATACATAATCAGAACAAAGTTTCGGATTGACTTAACGTTTTGGCATTATCAGCTTATCTGTTTTATGGTATCAAATCGCTCATTCTTCACCCCATCTATGGGTCCGTCATAATATAAGCCTCAAAATACCTTTCTTTGTTGCCGGAACGATATCTTCCGGAACTCTTTGGCCGTTAGTCAAAAAAGATATCGGCATTTTCAATTCCATAATCTGATCTATAATTTTTCCTCGCCTGTGAGTCTCATCCAGCTTTGTAAATACATATGTTTCCGGATTTAAGACTGCAAAATTGTCTGCCGCCTCTACCATATCAGATCTGCTGGTTGCGACACTTAATACAAGATGACAACGAATTGATAGATCTTCTTTTAAGATACCGCCAAGTTCCTTCATTCGCTCATTATCCAGGTGACTGTGGCCGGCTGTATCTATCAAAAAGACATCTTTGTTTTGCATCTTTTTTACTGCTATATGAAGATCCTGCCTGGTGAAAGCAGGTATAAACGGCAGCCCCATTATTGCGGCATAAGTTTTTAACTGTTCAACAGCGCCGATTCTGTAATTGTCTAAAGAGATAAGACCGACATTTTTTTTCTGTTTTAAACTCAATTCCGCAGCTAACTTGGCAATTGTTGTTGTCTTACCAACACCGGTAGGACCTATAAAGGCTGCAAAATATTTTTCCCCGCTCTTAAATTCAAAAGGATTAGATACTTCAATTGACGCTAAAATTTCATTGATAATTTCCTTTGTTAAATCATTTTGAACGGCATCAGGGTCTGACGCAAGAGCGCTTCCTTTTTTTAAAAAATATTGCGCTTGTTTACTGGAAATACCGGCCTTAACCAGCCTTGTATACAAATTAAGCCAGGCTGAGTTCATATGTAAAAAATCAGGCATGCCCCCGGACTGACTCATCAAAAAAAGCATTTCCTTTATGTCTGTAAGTTCGCTGTTTATTAAACCAAGCAGATTATCTTTATCTGAAGAATGGTCATGTAAATCTTGACCGGTAAAATTGCCGGGCGACCTGTCCAGATCATCCAGTGCTTCATTGATGATGCAGTCAATTTCATTATTTTCAGAATTTGACAATGAATTAGAACTGCCTGCTGTTACTTCAAATAAATCATGTCCATTCTTACCGCTGTCATTTACGGCAAGACGTTTAGTTGAGAGGATCACGGCATCTGTACCAAAATCTTTTTTGATACGACTTACAGCTTCATGAATGTTTTTGGTCCTATACCTTTTAATCTGCATATTACAAGACAACCTTTCCCACTGATTTAATACGGATATTTGGTATCATTTCAGCATGTGAAACTACAATTGCCGAAGGTTCGAATTGTTCCACCATTCTTCTTAAGTGGCGTCTGAGAACAGGTGAACAGAGGATTATCGGCTGAATATTCATTTTCATAATCTTTTTTGTCATTTTGTTGATAGATGCTGTAACTGTTTCAATAACTCCCGGGTCAACCGACAGATATGAACCATGTTCCGTGTGTTGAATGCTGTTTGAAAGAAGATCTTCAACCTTTTGATCTACCGTTATAAGCTGCAAAACACCTTCTTCAGAAACATATGGGCCTAAAATGGTACGGGAAAGTTTCTGTCTTACGTATTCGGTAAGCAGGTCAGGATCTTTGCTCATAGGGGCAAAATCGGCAAGGGTTTCAACTATTGTCAAAAGATCACGGATTGAAACCCTTTCATTCAATAGATTCTGCAAAACTTTCTGAACATTTCCCAAAGATAAAAGAGCCGGTACAAGCTCTTCCACTGCTTTGGGCCTTGTTTTTGACAGGTTGTCTAAAAGTTGCTGCACTTCTTGTCGGCCGACAAGATTAGCTGCATTATGTCTTATTATTTCAGATAGATGTGTGGCTATAACCGTTGAGTTATCAACGGCCGTATATCCTGAAAATTTTGCTTCTTCTTCTTTTTCTTTTGGAATCCAGATTGCAGGCAGATTGAATGCAGGCTCAGTAGTTGGTATCCCATCGATCTTACGGGTTACATCTCCTGGATTCATTGCAAGAAGATGATTTACCATAAGTTCATTGCGTGCTACTTCCACACCTTTAAGAATTAAACGATATTCAGATGACTTAAGTTTCAGGTTGTCCCTGATATGTATGGGAGGAATAATCATTCCCATTTCAGTTGCAAACTGACGCCGGATACCTCGAATACGATTGAGAAGCGTCCCATCCTGTTCTTTATCTACAAGGGGGATAAGCCCGTAACCAACCTCCAGATCGAGTATGTCCAAAGCAAGAAATTGTTCAATATCCTCAGGGTCTGTTTCTTCTGAAGGCTCTAATGTTTTTTCTTCGGCTAAAAGAGTTTCGGCTTTTAAACGTTTTTGTAAAATATAGACGCTTCCGCCTAACAGACCGGCAAGTAAAATAAAGGGCAATGCCGGGATTCCAGGGACAAGACCGAAAAGAAATACTGCAAATGATCCAGTATATATAGGTTGCGGATTTGAAAAAACATGCTTTGCAAATTCTTTCCCCATACGATCTGCTGATGCCGACCTGGAAACTAAAATACCTGCGGATGTCGAGATAATAAGCGCTGGGATCTGCGATACAAGGCCATCGCCAATGGTAAGAATAGTATAATTCTGAACTGCTTCATGCATCGATAAATTCATATTAAATACGCCGATAATAAAGCCGCCGACGATATTAATTAATGTTATAATAATACCGGCAACAGCATCACCGCGGACAAATTTGCTTGCACCATCCATGGCTCCGTAGAACTTGGATTCGCTGGAAATCTCTTCCCGACGCCTTACAGCCTCATTATCATCAATAATACCGGCATTTAAATCAGCATCTATTGCCATCTGTTTGCCGGGCATGGCATCGAGGGTAAAACGGGCGGCAACTTCTGATATACGTCCAGATCCTTTGGTAATGACAATAAAGTTAATGAGTACAAGAATTACAAAAATAATCAGACCAATGACATAATTACCACCCACCACAAAACTGCCGAATGCTTTTATTATTGAACCGGCAGCAAGAGGACCTTCATTACCGTGAAGCAGAATCAGACGTGTTGAAGCGATATTTAGAGCGAGTCTGAAAAGTGTCAGCAAGAGAAGAATGGACGGAAAGATCGAAAATTCTAAAGGAGATACCGCATACATAACAGTAATAAGCACTATGATGGCAACTGTGATATTTAATGAAACCAGAAAATCTAAAAGAAAAGAGGGAAGCGGCAGTATCATAAACATTAGAATGCCGATAACAGCGACCACCAGGCCGATATTCGCTGAATCTTTAAAAATAACTTTCAAAAGTCCGTTTTCTTCTCTTTCCATTAAAAACCTTTCCTTAAGGAAATTAAAGTATCTCCTGCCTGCCGGCAGGCAGGGCGGTGAATTAGACTCATAAAATATCCAGGGTTCGAATCTATATTTATATTTTGGCGCAAACGTCAAATCTATGACGCATTTGCCTGAATCAGTTACAGCCTCATCCATCCATAAATCCGCAAGATGATGACTTCAAATTGATTTACCTTTAAGTTTGAATATATAGGCTAACAATTCTGCAACAGCCTTATACATGTCTGATGGAATCTCTTCTCCGACATCTACTACCTTATACAAATTCTGAGCCAATTTCCTGTTTTCAACAACCGGAATATTGTGCATTGCTGCCATTTTTTTTATTCTTTCAGCGATACTGCCGGCTCCTTTGGCAACCACCTTCGGCGCTTTCATAGATATTGGATCATACTTTAAAGCCAGTGCCAGATGAGTCGGGTTTGTAATAACAACATCTGCTTTTGGAATCTCTTTCATCATTCTTTTTTTTGCAGTCTGATACTGAATGTTTCTGATCTTTGACTTAAGCTGTGGGTCTCCTTCGGTCTGTTTAGCCTCTTCTTTAACCTCCTGCTTTGTCATTTTTAAATCCTTTTCAGACAGCCACTTCTGAAATGCATAATCCAGAGCAGCTAAAGCACCCATAATTAAAAGCACCCATATAAAAATTTTAAAAAAAACCTTTAAAATAAAAACAAAAATATGGGCGACATCCGCTGATTGAAGTGTCAAGGCATGGTTTATCTGCCCCGCGATAACGAAATAGGCTACAAGACCGATGATAATGAGCTTTAAGATGGACTTTATCAGCTCCACAAATGATCGTAGAGAAAAGAGTTTTTTAAGTCCTTTTATAAAACTCAACTTGGATAATTTGGGTTCTATTGGACCAAATGAGAAAAGAAAACCCACCTGCATAAAATTTGCTGCAAGAGCCGCCAAAAATAGAGCTCCCAATAATGGGAGAATAATAAATACAAATTTGATTGTAACTTTGCCTATAAAAGATATGCAGTAACTTAAATCAAAATCTAAAACGGTATTGAAAGTAAAGCTGCTGCGCATGATGCCTAAAAGATTGCTGTAAAAATAATGTCCGAATATGTACATGGCAACACTTCCGGTCAGTAAAACAATGACCGAAGTTATTTCCACGCTTTTTGCAGCCTGCCCTTTCTCACGAGCCTTTTGCCGTTTTCGGGGCGTTGCCTTTTCCGTTTTTTCCTGAAAGCTGTCTTCAGCCATAATTCACAAACACGTCATCAAGCCTAAAATATCTGAAGATGAGATGCATAAGCGGGAAAGCTGTTTCGGCCTTATCCCAAACGCAAATATTTACGTTTATTTGAGACTGGTATTAGGGAAAGGAGACGAAATAACTTCCCCAATCAGGCATCACAGCTTACCTGTGAAAGTCATTTCGTTCCCGTTCCTAACTTCCTCCAATCATCTTCAAAAGAGAGGTCAATAAGAATGGAAAATGTTCCAGGTAAGATTGTGTAAAAAAAGAAATGATATGAAGAGATATTCCGAAAAAGATAAGACCGACAACAATTTTTACCGGAAATGCGGCAATCAAAATATTCATCTGAGGCGCAAATTTAGCGGAAATACCAAATACTGCGCTGGTAAAAAGAAGTGCGGCAATAGCCGGTGCTCCCATTTTTACTGCCAGGACAAACATGTCAGACGAAAGAAATAATACCTGAGCAAGAAGTTCTTTTTTCAAACTTAAAATACCAAAATCAACGATCTTAAAACTTTCAATCAGTGCAGAAATAAACGCGTGATGACCATCTAACAGCAAAAATACCTGCACGACAACCAGGGTGCCGATCTGATCAATTATAGAGACCTGGCTGCCGGTTTGAACGTCAAGTACATTAATAATGGAAAAACCCATTTGAAAGCTGATCATCTGTCCTGCTAATTGTACTGCGCCAAAAAAAATGCGGACAGAGAGTCCTAAAACCATGCCGACAAACAGTTCTGAAACCAAAAGAACCGGAACGTTTGCAATCTCTGCGGGAAAATATTTAAGATCTATATTTACGGCAGGAAAAAGTAATAAAGTCAGTACAAGACAAAATCCTGCTTTAGCGTAAGCTGGAAACATGGAACTGTCAAAAACCGGAAACAGATAAAGGACAACACTAATCCTTATAAACATCAGTATAAAGACCTTAAACTGATCAAGGGGAAAATTTAAAATTTCCATGTCAGGCCTATAGATCACACCTTTCGCTGATTTTTAGAAGTATAATTTAATTTATCAATTTTGTGAAGCCAAAGCGCCTAAGAGTTACGGAGAGACGGGGAGAGGGGAGATGGGATCTTCGCCAATGCATAAGGGATGCAAATTCTTTTAGGCAGCTTTGGGTTGTCAATTAACCCTCCGAAGGCGCATCACAACTCGCAGGCACTTGTGACCCGCTAACAATATATAGTGTATATTTAATTCAATAAGCACAAGAAAACCGGCGAAACGTAAGCTATCTAATATAAACAGGTATATTAGTGATTAACTTTACTGTGAAACTCATCAGCTTTTCCAGCATCCAGGGGGTGAAAAAAACAAGAGCGAACAAAACTGCCAGAATTTTTGGGACAAATGAAAGGGTCATCTCCTGTACGGATGTGGCTGCTTGAACTATACTTATTGCAAGACCAACGACAAGTCCCATGGCAAGTATGGGCATGGACACAAGTATTGTCAGAATTAATGCGTCTTTGGCAAAACCGACTACAAACTCAGGCGTCATATTTTCTCCGATTCAGTTGTCAGAGCAGGGGCAGCCCCCTGTGGCTGCATATTGCCAAGGCAGACACGGGGGCCTGCCCCTGCCTGCGAAAAATGCAGGTTAAACCTCAGCGGCTTAATCCGATCCATCAAAACAGAGCAAAACTCTTAATCATTGATCCGACAACCAGGTTCCAGCCGTCAACAAGAACGAACAGCATCAGCTTGAAGGGAAGCGAAATCATAATGGGAGGAAGCATCATCATGCCCATTGACAACAAAACACTTGCCACCACCATATCTATTACAAGAAACGGTACATACAAGACAAAACCTATGATAAATGCTGTTTTTAATTCACTTATTACAAAAGCCGGTATTAAAGTCAGCAGCGAAACATCATCTCTTGTTTCAGGACGTTTCGAGTGTGATGCTTTTATGAACAGGGCAAGATCTTTTTCCCTGGTATTTTTTAACATGAAATTACGCAATGGAACCTGTGCTGACTCAAACGCCTCATTAAACGTTATTTCTTTATCAAAATAAGGATTTAATGCGTTTTGATGCACTTGCTGCCATACGGGAGTCATAATGAAAAATGTAATAAATAAAGCAAGACCTATAACAACCTGGTTTGGGGGAGCCTGCTGGGTTCCAATGGCTTGCCTCAAAAAATGAAAAACAACGACAAGCCTTGTAAACGAGGTCATTAAAATTAAGATGGCAGGGGCGAGAGTTAAAACGGTAAGAAGAGCGATAATTTGAAGTGCTGCGGCAATCTCATCTGGATTTTTAGCCTGATTCACACCTATCTGAATAGAGGGTATGGGAAGTGGCGCGCTTGAAGCTGCGGCTGCCTGGAGAAAAAAGATTATTACACCGCTTAAAAAGAAAAATC
>CAZRLQ010000052.1:0-11146 GCA_964600725.1 uncultured Desulfobacterales bacterium | reverse complement strand
ATTTATCCGTGAAGAGAGTAGATAGATTTGATTAATCCTATGAATTAACCGGTATCCTTCATTCTGCAGTCTACACTTTTTCAACATAGACGGATGCCAGCCATTAGCTGTCACAGGATGCGGTGAAATTGTCAAAAAATCGGTCTACCCGGACTCATTGTTGTTCCTGTGGGTTTATCGCCAACCATGGTCATAACGCGGCGTTAAATATTTTGCGTATCGGGCTGGATACGCTTCAGGCTTCGCACCTGATAGATGTCCGGCTTTTTTTAAACAGGGAGCGGTCACATATCAATATTTGAGATTAAGAGGAGAATTTTGATGAAGAAAATCAAGATGGTTCTATGGGTAATAATTTTTGTATTTATTGCGATTGTGGTTTTTCAAAATCAGGAGTTTTTTTTTGACAAACACAATTTTAAAATAGACATCCTTCTTATGAAACATGAGACAGAACCTATCTACAATGTCATTCTTTTTGCCGCATGTTTCTTGACCGGAATCATTATAACTTATTTTTTCAATCTTTCTGAACGGTTTAAAGCCAGAAAGACAATTAAAGCCTTAAACAGTACAATTGATTCACACCTTAAAAAAATATCTGAATTTGAAAGCGAAAGGGAATCATTAAAAGGAACATCATTGGCAAACGAAGAAAAAGCTCAGGTAAATTCTGAGACGACTTAATTGGTGACATAAAATTTACATGCAGCAATTTTCGAAATTTTGGCAAACCCGGGTTAGATCACCACAGGTTTTTATAGGAAAATGCCCTGAAATGGTTATTTTCCACAATCTCTAAGCCCGCCTGTCGCGATTGCGACCTGTCTGCGTCCAACGCACAGGCAGGCACAGACAAGTCAGGCAAAGATTTTAACCCTCAAAATACATGGGTGTATTCAAGGCGGTTAAAATCTTCTTTTTCCTCGGCCTTGCAAAAAATTTCCCATTATTGGACAGCCTCCTGGTTTATTAGGGTTAGGTATTATTTGAATCATGAATCCTCAAAAAGCAATTGTCGAATCAACTTCCAATTCAACTCCAATGATAAGGCAGTATTTAACAATAAAAAAAGAGCATCCCGACATGCTTCTCTTTTACCGAATGGGAGATTTTTATGAAATGTTTTTTGAAGATGCCACAATTGCGTCTAAAATTCTTGAAATTACTTTAACATCCAGAAATAAAAAAGAAAAATCTCCTATCCCAATGTGCGGTGTACCATTTCGAGCTGTAGACGGTTACATTGCACAATTAATTGAACATGGATACAAGGTTGCAATATGTGATCAGATTGAAGATTCGCCAAAGTCCAGAAACGTATCTGCAAAAGCTCTTGTAAAAAGAGAGGTTGTGCGGATTATTACCCCTGGCATGATTGTCGACAACAATTTTCTCAATGAAAAATCAAACAATTACATTTTAGCTATTTTTCAAAATAAAAATACATCCGGCCTTTCATATTTGGATATTTCAACGGGCACTTTTAGAGTATCCGAGTCTGAAGATATAAATCTCATTATTGATGAAACACTCCGTGTATCACCCTCTGAAATTCTTTTCCCGGAATCTTTTAAAACCGATCCATTTTTTTCCCCATTTCTCAAAGCCGTTCCTGAAAAAACGGTAACATTTTTAGATAATACCGCTTTTGACTATAATAGGGGTAAAGATAGACTTGCTGAACAACTTAAGCCCATATCTCTTCAAGTGTTTGGATGCAAAGATTTAAAGGCCGGTATAAGCGCTGCCGGAGCCATCCTGTTTTATGTCGGTGAAACCCAAAAACAGAAGATCGAACACTTGTCAAAAATAGAACCATATACTTTAAACAACTATCTATTAATCGACAACCTAAGCTGTAGAAACCTCGAACTTTTGCGAAATTTACAGACCGGATCAAGACAAGGATCACTTCTTGGAACGATCGATAAAACCATTACGGCAATGGGAGGAAGACTGCTTAAAAGATGGTTGAGATACCCACTCCTTGATATAGAACAAATCCATGCCAGGCTCGATGCTGTTGATGATGCAAAAGAGAAAATCGATATCCGCAGTCGTATCAGGCAGAGCCTGAAATCCGTCTCGGATTTGGAACGGCTAAACAGCAGGATTGCCATGGGGCATTCAAACGCAAGGGACCTTATTGCCCTCAAATCTTCCCTTTATGTTCTGCCGGAAATCCGGTCCGCTCTTTCACGGCTCAAAGCGGCCCTTTTTACATGGAACGAAAACACCGTCTCTCTTAACGAACTGGCAGAACTTATTGAAAAGGCAATCCGTGAAGATCCACCCCCCACAATCAGCGAGGGGAACATCATAAAGGAAGGATATAACAAAAAACTGGATGAACTTATAAGTATCAGCAGAGATGGAAAGAACTGGCTTGTAAAATTTGAGGCCAAAGAAAAAGAAAAGACAGGAATAAATACTCTAAAAGTCAGATACAACAAGGTATTTGGATATTATATCGAAGTTTCGAAGGCCCAGTCAAAAAATGTTCCTCCAAATTATATCCGCAAGCAGACCCTTGTAAATGCAGAACGATACATTACTGATGAACTTAAAAATTTTGAGAAAAATGTACTGACTGCTGAAGATGAAAAGGCCATCTTAGAATATAAGATATTTAACAATATAAGAAAAGAAGTTGTGAAAAACAACAATCTGATTAAAAATGTCGCAGAATTCTTGGCAGAACTGGACTGTCTTTTAAACCTGGCTGAGATTGCCGACTTAAACAACTACAAAAGACCGGAAATTAATGCAAGCGGCCGAATTTTTATTGAGGATGGACGTCATCCGGTTGTGGAAAAGATGATCACAGGGGAGCGTTTTGTACCAAATACCATCAAAATGGATAATACAAAAAACCAGATTCTTATTATTACCGGCCCCAACATGGCGGGAAAATCAACCGTTTTGAGACAGGTGGCTATTTTGGTTCTTATGGCCCAGATGGGTTCGTTTGTGCCGGCAAGAAGAGCTTTAATCTCAATTACAGACAAAATATTCACGCGGGTTGGCGCATTGGATAATCTCTCCCAGGGAGAAAGTACCTTTATGGTAGAAATGAAAGAAACCGCCAATATATTAAATAATTCAACCGCTCAAAGTCTTGTCGTTATGGATGAAATAGGAAGGGGAACAAGTACTTTTGACGGCATCAGCATCGCATGGGCGGTTGCAGAATGCCTGCATGACTTAAATGACAGGGGAGTTAAAACTCTTTTTGCCACCCATTACTATGAATTAACAAATCTTGAAAAAATAAAGCCAAGAATAAAAAATTTCAATATTGCTGTAAAAGAATGGAACAACAGGATAATATTTTTAAGAAAATTGATTAAGGGAAGTACAAATCGAAGCTATGGCATTCAGGTTGCTCAACTCGCGGGTATTCCTGAAAAAGTTATTATTCGCGCCAAAAGGATTCTTTCCGGCATAGAAGGAAAGAATCTTAACCTAAAGAGTTTGCCGAGTTATGACGAAAATGATGTTAAATCCAAACAGAAACAGTTGCAGCTCAACCTTTCTGGCAAACGAGAACTTTCTATAATTGATCAACTCAACAAGCTTGATATATCGACAACGACTCCTTTAGAAGCGCTAAATTATCTAAATAAATTAAAAGAAATGATTGATTAGGGTCTGACATAAAATACACAATTCGGCATCCGCCTTCCGGGCTGTCTTTATCTGATACTCAATCGACCTGCATGGGCCGCGGTCGTCCGGAAAGAAATATCAAGGAAGCAGAATAACTGTTCTGTGACCTTTAAATTTCGAATCAAACAAATCCTGCCTAAGCATAAGCGCCCTTGGGTATTTTATTTTCCCCGGGTCCCTTATTTCGCCTGACAAGTCAAAATTTTAATGCCAGGGAATTTTCAATGCAGATTAAGCTGATGCTAATTAAAAAGAAAATAATATTTAGCCTCTTCATTTGCTTTATCATTATGATATCTTTTCCCGGCTTATCTTCAGCAGCTACTGCAAGAGACAAATATATTAAAGCAGAAGGATGCTATAAGAAACTTCGTAATGCTCCTGAAAAACAGAAATACCGGTGCAACTGGTTTGCATGTATCGACAAGTTCAATGCAGTATTCAAACATAACCCTTCAGGCCCATGGGCTGCTGCGGGCCTTTATATGTCGGGAAAACTCTATTTAGAACTTTACAAACATTCATATAAAAAGTCTGACAAACAAAAAGCTGTAAATGTTTTCAAGCGTATTATAAAACGTTTCCCAAAAAGTCGATACAGGTTTAAGGCTTCTTCAAAATTATACGCTCTGTCTAAATCCAAAACTAAAAAAAGAGTATATAAAAAATCAAATAATCACTTAAAAAAGAAAAAAAAGCTCAAAAGTTCTACTAATTCAAAACACAAAAAAAAATTACTGACGGCAAAGAACCTGCCGATAAAAGATATAAGGCCGCTTACTCATAAAAACACCGTTGTTAATGAAATAAGGCACTGGTCAAATTCCAGTTATACCCGTATCGTTATAGATGCAGACAATGAAACAACTTATTTCCACAGGCTTCTTAAAAAAGATGCAGCCATACACAAACCGCAGCGGCTCTATATTGATCTACAAAAAAGCGTGCTCGCAAACAATATAATAAAGACAATCCCTATAAATGACAATCTTCTTAGTAATGTGCGCGCAGGTCAGCATACAAAGGATTCTGTCCGAGTTGTTGTTGATATAAGATCATTTAAGACTTACAAGATTTTTTCCCTTAAAAACCCCTTCAGAATTGTCATAGATGTTTGGGGAAAAGATAAAAAGCCGGTTTATGCCAAAAGACCACCGTCCAATGCTGCAAATAGAAACAGAAAGATACCGGCCTGCACCCTGGCAAAACAGCTTGCACTTGGAGTAAAACATATCGTTATAGACCCCGGGCACGGCGGGAAAGATTTCGGAGCACCCGGTTATTTAAAAGGGGTCTATGAGAAAGATATTACCTTTAAGATTGCAAGAAAACTTGCCAAAAAGATTCGTAAAGATTTAAACTGCCGTGTCAGTATGACCAGAAACAGCGACAAATACCTTACCCTTGAAGAGAGAACAGCCATAGCCAATACAAAAAACGCAGATCTTTTTATATCGATTCATACCAATGCACACCTCAACAAAAATGCATTTGGTATAGAGACCTATTTCCTGAACCTGGCAACAGATAATGAGGCTATTTTGGTTGCTGCGCGTGAAAACGCAACCTCAACCAAAAATATCAGCGATCTGCAAACAATTTTGAACGATCTGATGCAAAATGCCAAGGTTAATGAATCAAGCCGCCTGGCATATTATGTGCAGAATTCTTTATTCGAAAATTTGCGGAAAAAATACCGCAAAATCAAAAATAAAGGCGTTAAACAAGCACCATTTTATGTTCTCATGGGAGCGCAAATGCCATCCATATTGATAGAAACATCTTTTATAAGCAATCCAAGAGAATGTAAAAGATTAACAACCTCAAAGTATCAAGATAGTTTATGCAACGCTGTTGTAAAAGGTATAAGAAAGTATATCATTGAGACCAACCCGACGGCGCTTTTAAATACAAATCAAAAAAAAACATAAAGGGATAAGATTGCCGCTCTGTTTCAGGCAAAATTTTCTTCCGCCTGTCTGGATATGCCGTATGCAGATAGACAACACACACAGACAGGCTGCCCTGATTTGGTAAAAAGGTGGGCCGAACATGCCCTAATAAAAAAATGCAAAATGAACAGCCCGCTGACAGAGGATAATTAAAGAAATGGTGGATAGAAAACGAAAACACCTTCCTAAAATCCGTATTCCTATCTGGATTCAGTTGGCATGTATTTTTACTTTTATTACGGTTCTGATAAGCGCCATGTTCTCCATAATAATTATCAATAAACAAAAAGAAGAGCTGTACAAACATACAGTAAAAATTGGTATGATCACTTTAGATTATTTTGCCAGCGATGCCAGAATTCCTCTTCTTAAAAATGATATTTTGCATTTAAACTCACTGATAAAGAATGCAAAGAGCGTAGATGGGATTTTATATGGTATTGTCGTAGATCATGAAGATCAGATAGTGGCGCATACAAATCTTGAAAAGATCGGCAGCACCTTTACGGAATTTAACAAAAGAATGGGAACAGTTAGAATTGGAGATACGGATTATTTTCAATATACTTCCCCGGAAGGTCAAAGAGCTCTGAATCTGAAAAAGCCTGTTACCTTCAAAGACAAAAAATTAGGAGAGGTTTATGTAGGAATTTCCATTGACTTTATTGAAGACTTAATCAGAAAAAACAGATCCACGATGATTATTATAACAGCAAGTGTAGTTCTCTTCGGTTTATTGACATCAGCTATATTGGGCATTCATTTTTCTCGTCCCATTTCAGAACTGGTTGAGGCGACCGAAGAGATCGGCGGTGGCAACTACCTCCATAGAGTCAGTCTGGAAAGAAAAGACGAACTTGGGAATCTCGCCACGGCTTTCAATCATATGAGCAAAGATCTTTGGAGAAAATCATTAATGCAGGAATCATTCGGCAAATATGTTGGTTCAGATGTGCTTGATATGATAATGGTAGATCCTGAAAATATGTGGCTTAAAGGTCAAAGAAACGAATCAACAACGCTTTTTGCCGATATCAGAGGATTTGTTGCTTACTATTCTGATGCAAAAGAGCCAGAAGCTGTAGTAGAAAGGCTAAATGAGTTCTTTGAAATCGCCACCCAAATTATAATTAAACATGGCGGGTATGTTGATAAATTTATAGGCGATGCAATCTTGGCTGTTTTTGGTGTACCGGTCAACAAAGGAAACCACGTCGAAAGAGCTGTTAGAACCGCTGTTGATTTGCAGAAAAAATTGAAAAGAGGTAATAAAAACGGAAACAAGTTCTTCACCTCGGTCGGTATAAGTATTGATTCAGGCACAGTTGTTTCCGGAAATATCGGCTCACAGGTTAAAATGGAATACACGGTAATTGGTGACAGTGTAAATACTGCTTCACGACTTAATGGATTGGCTGGTGCGGGAGAAATCATCATCAGCAGCAATGTTTATGAAAAAATCAAAGACATTATTGATATAAAGGCACTTGGTTCAAAAAAGATAAAGGGAATACCTTATCCGATAGAAGTTTATAAGGTGCTGGATATAAAGGATTAAATCAATGTTTATAAAAATTAAAAAAACCAGGGCCGCCCTTGTTTGTTGTCTTAATTTTTTTTGCTTTTTTATCTTGATTTTTCTTTCCATCCATTCTGTTGATGCAAAAAATCTTAATGAAAATTTCATTATTGTCAAAATAAAAAAAGGAGAGACCCTTTCAAATCTTGCGGATAAATATTTAGACGATAATTCAAAAGGCTGGATTATTGCTGAATTTAATAACATTAAAGCGCCAACTCCCGGACAGACAATAATTATCCCTTTAAAGCCGTTTAAATTAGGCGGATTAAAACCAGACGGCTATCAGACAGTACCGGTATTGGTTTATAATAAACTGTCTGAAAACAGTTCAAACAGGTCGGTAGTTAATAAAACATCCTTTGAAGAGCAGATGAGATATTTAAAAGATAACGGTTTTTCAGTTATTACGATCAGCCAATTAGTGAATTTCCTTGATTTCAAGGAACAGATACCGGAAAAATCAGTGGTTATCACCATGGATAAGGGATGGAAATCTGTTTACAATATTGCTTATCCCATATTGAAAAAATATAAATACCCCGCAACGCTTTTTGTTTGCACTGATTTCATCGGCAAAAAAGAGGCTTTGTCATGGAAGCAAATCAAGGAAATGTCGAAAAATGGAATTAATATAGAATGCAACTCTAAAACATACCGTAACATGGCTGAATTGAAAAACAGGGAATCATTTAAAGAATATTTAAAGGCTCTGGCAAATGAAATATTAATATCTAAAAAGCTTATTCAGCAGAAACTAAGCAAGCAATGCAATTATATAGCTTATCCTTACGGGAAAACCAATAATCTAATTATTGCGCTTTTAAGAAAATATGGATATCATGCGGCATTTACTACAAAATGCTGCAGCAATCCCTTTTTCATAAATAATTATCTAATAAATCGATCTGTTATTTATGGTAACTATGACATTAAAGATTTTAAAAAAAAAATAGCTGTGTTTAGTGAAAGAAACCTGAAATGAAAAAAATTTCCATATGCATCTTAACAGCATTTTTTATATCACTGCTTTCAGGATGTTTTGTTCTTCCAAGAAAATCAGATAAAATATCTTCAACCAGTAAAACGCTTCTTACCAAATCAACGTTTAAAGAAAAAAACATTTTATCTAAAGAATATCAAATAAAATCATTGGAGCTTAAAAAAAATGGTGAATTACAAAAAGCCATTATATACATGAAAGCAGCAAATGTTTTAAAACCGGATGATTCTGACATCGAAGCATGGATAAACAGCCTGCAGGCAAACATTGATGAAGAAGCGGAAAAACATTTTAAACGAGGATTGGTTTATTTCAAACAGAACCTATTGGAAAAAGCGCATAAAGAACTATTGATTACTTTAAGGTACAACCCTTATCATAAGAAAGCATTCTATTTCCTTAAAAATGAGCTGATCAAAAAAAAACATATTAGCTATAAAATAAAAGAAAAAGATACCTTTAAAAAGATCGCTGAAAAAATCTATAAAGATCCAGATAAAGATTTTCTCATAGCTTATTTTATGGGTATCAGTGTTACATCAAAACCAAAGCCTGGGAAAATCATTCAGCTCCCTGTTCTGGATCCAAAAGCTACAAGAAAACCGGTAGATGTAACAGCGGAATTAAACAAAGCAAAGGCTCTTTTTAAAAATAAAAACTATATTGAAGCATTGCCTGTAGCCATTAAGATTCTAAGAAATGATAAAGAAAACAAAGAAGCCTATCATCTTGTAAATGCATCTTACTACCAATTGGGAAAAGAGCTTGCAGTGCAAAAAAAATATCAAGAGTCATTAAAAATGCTTTGCAAAACAGATCCCGCATATAAAGATGTTAAAACAATTATAGCGGGGCTTAAAAAATTTTTAAAAAAAAGAGCCGAATCACATTACAAAAGAGGTGTTGAATATTTCGTAAATGACAAACTAAAAGCAGCTATTAAAGAATGGAAAAAGACATTAGCCCTTGATCCGGACAACAAGGATGCAAAAAAGGATATTGAAAACGCCAAGAGCCTTCTTGAGAAATTAAAAAAAGTTGAATAAACTTTCTGTTTTTGCCTAAAGCCGGTATCAAGTCATATTTCTTTACTAAAACTTGATAGTTTCGTAAAAAGTCGAAAAATCAATTTTTTACCACATCATATTGATTAGTGAACAGATCGAATAGCTATATGATGCGGTCAAAATAAAATGTTGGAACTTTTTACGAGCGCATCAAAACTTGAAACTTATATTTTTGCGGAGGTTGAGTATGGAATACGATAATATTATTTTTAAAGTGGAAAAAAACATTGCAACTATAACTTTTAACAGGCCCAAGGCCCTAAATGCCATAAATTCATCCTTGCTTGAAGATTTTTCACATGCACTTGATGAGATAGCAAAAGATGAGACTATAAGGATTCTTATTCTTACAGGGGCTGGAGAAAAATCTTTTGTTGCAGGTGCAGATATCACAGAACTTGCAAAATTTAATCCACTTCAAAGCAAAAATTTTGCGATAAAGGGACACAGCACAATAAGTAAACTTCAAGAATTGCCAATCCCCGTTTTAGCCGCTGTAAACGGATTTGCCTTAGGCGGTGGAAGCGAAATCGCCCTTGCATGCGATTTTATTTATGCTTCTGAAAAAGCAAATTTTGGTCTCCCCGAAATAAATCTCGGCGTCATCCCAGGTTTTGGCGGCACCCAGAGACTGCCGAGATTAATAGGCAAGAACATGGCAAAAGAGATGATATTAACGGGAAAGATGATTTCAGCCGAAAAAGCTGCTGAAATCGGAATGGTTAACAAGGTTTGTCCCCATGAAACACTGATGGATGAAATTATGAAAACAGCCAATATAATGGCCTCTAAAGGAAAAACTTCTCTAAGAGCTGCGAAAGAGGCTATAAATTACGGTATGGACGTGGATCTCGTTTCAGGCCGTCACATTGAAATGGATGCATTTGCGCTTTGTATGGCAAGCGAAGATGCAAAAGAAGGAACAACCGCTTTTCTGGAAAAGCGTAAAGCAAATTTCAAAGGAAATCTCAACAAGTAGATACTCAACATTAGGCAGAAGGCTGTTTTTACTCGATGATCAAGTTTTTTATAAGTTACTGAATTTACTAGAACCCACATTTCGCTTGTCTCTGTAACACTTTGAAAATTAAGCAGGTTTTTTGATGCTCTTTTATATATCTGAATATTAGGGTTTAATAAATTCAAATAGTTAGAGCGCAAAGAGCGAAATGTGGGCTAGAACAAAAAAGCTCTTTTCAAATATATCAGGCTAATAAAATCAATAGGTTAGATAAGGATAATTTTTGAATAGCTCAAAAAACTTGAACATCGAGTTCTAATCCTTCCTCATTGACAAGAAACAACCTTTCCTGAACAGCTCTTCAGAAAAAGATATCACTTCTTAATCTCTGATTTCAAAATCAATTTATATTTTTACTGCAACTGTCGATTAATATGTCAGGATGGTTTCATGACAAAAAACAAATCAGTCAAAAAACTTATCTGGGGAATTGTACTTATTTTAGCAGGGATAGGCGTTTTTTACAGGATACCTCAAGTAATGCCTCAAATAGAAAAAATCAGACAATTTTCGTCCGGCATTTTTTTTATAAAATTCTGTTTTTATCTGATAGGCATTTTGCTCATAGGTGGAGGATTGAAAAGAATTTATAACAGCTATCGAAACGGCGGTTAAACTGCTAAAACGTTGAGCGGCAAACCCGGTTCTAAAATATCCGGATTTAAAAAAGATGTTTAATTGATCGATCTTCTTGAACCCTGCCGACTTTCATATAACCAAAAAATATTAATCTATGCAGTTAGCCGTTAAGTAACTTAACTTCTCAACAAGTTCGGGCAACAATGGAAAAATCCCCCTCAATCCTCCCTTTTCAAAGGGGAAGCATATAAGGTACCCGAACTTATTGAGAAA
>CAZRLQ010000051.1:3712-11309 GCA_964600725.1 uncultured Desulfobacterales bacterium | reverse complement strand
TATAATTTGTAAATATTTTATTGAATCTAAATACTAGTGTCTATCAATAAATGAGGATTTTTGTTCAAAATCAAGGCCTGCTGAAAAAATAACCGCGGGAATACATTAAGTATTTTGAGGATTATTTTTTCAGCATAACGCAGATATTGGGCAAAAAGACCATTTATGGATGGACACTATCTAAAAATCAGCGAAAGGCGGGTTATATAAGACCTTGAAAAAATTTAAATTTAATCTGGAATCATTTCTGCACTTAAAAAAATATTTTGAGGAGAAAGCAAAGCAGGAGCTGGCTTTTGCCCGCAGTGATCTTTTGGAATGCGAAAAGAATATCGATCATTTAAAAAAAGATTATAGTAAAATTATTAAAAACTTAGGCGATGAAACATCCGCAGGGATAGATTCAAATCGTTATCTGTTTGTCAGAAGCCGTCTTTCAGAGATCGAGTCTTTGCTGGAATCAGAAAATATGCACCGCCGGGAGTTTTCAAAAGTTTTTGTAGAAAAACAGAAAAAACTGGCAGAAAAATCCGTGAAAAGAAAAAGCCTTGAAAACTTGAAAGAAGATTTGCAAGGCAAGTATTATCAAGAGATTGCAAGCAGTTTGAATAAAGAGACAGATGATAATGTCATTTTAAGAAAAGCAAGAGAGATCAATGACAACTTTGAAAAAGATTTTTAGTATTAAAATATTTTTGATCGGTTTTCTTATTGTAAAACTTGCGTTCAGTTTTTTTTATTTGACCGGTAATTCCGGCATTTCCAATATGTTTTTCTTTAAACAGACAGCAATTGCTCAAGAAAAAAAGAAAAAAGAAAAGAAGGGAAAAGAGGAGAAAAAAGAAGATAAGAAAGCCGACAATGAAAAGAAAATTAAAGAAACATGCAAACAGTCCGAACATTCGGCCGGTTCCGAACCTTCGGCTGGTATTAAAAAAATTTTAGATAGTGTAGAAAAGAAAAGGCTCAGGATTAAAAAAGAAGAGGAGCTGCTGGTGAAAAAGCGCGCTCTTTTAACCTCTTTAAAAAAAGAGGTTGAATGCAAGATTGACGAACTGTCAAAAATGCAGCAGCAGATTGAGGCGGATTTTGCAAAGCAGAGAGAAAAAGAAAAAGAGCGGCAAAAGCAAAGAAGAGAAGCTCAATCAGCAAAGATCAAAAGGCTTGTCAAGGTCTATACGAGTATGAAGCCAAAGACAGCCGCTGCTCTCATTGATAAGATGGATATGGATATTGCCCTTAAACTCTTTGCGCTGATGAAAGGAGAAAATATTGGAAAAATTCTTTCATATGTGGATAAGAACAGGGCGGCAAAAATAAGTGAGCGTTTAGCTGTAAACAGTAAGCCGGAAAAGTGATCTCACTGCTGCGGTTCTGGTTAAGACTCATAAATTACCGAATATTTGACCGCATATTGCCGGAATATTCGGCTGATTATCCAATACCGAAGCAGGATTAGAAAACCGGTCGGTTTTGGGAATTTTCTAAAACCTTCATAGGAGAGTTAGCCTGTGCAAACAAAAGAAAATTTAAAATTTCTGATAATTGATGATAAACAGTTGATTCTGAATTTGGCGACACGTATGTTGAAAGCCAATGGTTATAAAAACTTTGTTACAGCTTCAAATGGTCTTGGAGGGTTAGCCAAACTTAAAAAAAGGGGAATTAATTTTGTTATTACAGACTGGGACATGCCTAAAATGACCGGGATTGAGGTCTTAAGATCATTAAGAAATGATCCTGAACATTATAATATGTCGATATTAATTGTTTCAGAAGAAATGTCAAAAGAAAAAATTCTTTTTGCTCTTGAAGAAGGAGTTGATGCCTGTTTATCAAAACCTTTCTCTGAAACAGAACTGATATCATCTATAAATGAAGTTCTCCAGGCAAAACTAAATCCGGATCCAATGAAATATAAGCTGCAGAGACTCTATTCATTAAAGGCTCAGAAAAAATATGACAAAGCAGTAGAGTTTGCTGAATCTCTTTTGGAAGAGGGTAAAAATGTATATGTATATCTTGCTTTGGGTGAGTGCTACCTGGCTGATAATCAATATGAAGAAGCAAGAGACAGCCTTCAAGAGGTCTTGAAAATCAAGAAAAATTCCAAGGCGCTGCATCTTATTGGGAAAACCTATATGGGGGAAGCTGAATATGAAAAAGCGATTGAATTTTTTGAACAGGCTTATATGGCCAATTCAATGAATATTGGAGCAATTATAGATATGGGCAATGCATATCTCTATTTAGGAGCGACCAAAGAAGCTACGGAAACATTCAGCAGTCTGAACGATACAAACATATCCGACCTGAATTGCACAAGTATTGGATCAGCCTATTTAAGCACGGGAGATATTGTTAATGCCGAAAAATATCTGCAGCAGGCCCAGTCTCCAGTGGTAGATACAATCGGCGTTTTTAATAAATATGCTATTGAATTAAGAAAAGCCGGTCGTTTTAATGAAGCTATTGAGCAGTATCATAGATGTTTAAGAATTGATCCTGCAAATCATATTTTACTTTTAAATACCGCCTTATCTTATACTGAAGTTAAAAACTACAAAGAGGCGGAGACAATGCTTGAAAAATGCCTTGAAATCGACCCAAATTATGAAACTGCAAAAAAGCTTTTAACTTACGTACAATCCAAGTTAAGCAAACGGAAAAAATGAAGGATCCATCGTTTATAAGTCAATGATTTCAAGCGATTTAGCCTTCTAAATCCGGATAAAATCAGGTTTCAGCCGCTATGCTGCCGTTTTTAAACGCATTAATTCTTTCAGATGTCTTTCTCCTAACGCTGCACAAATAACACGGCTCAGCATTAATAAAAATCTTTATACTTCAAGGTTTCCGCATGTTTTTTAGAGGCATTAAAGGATTTTGCTATTTGTAAATTCGAACAATGTCCCCGGAACCGCAGCGTTGTTTACCCTTCGGGAAAGCCGAGGGCATCGGCGGAAATATTTTCCCTTTCCATATCTTTTTTATGGAAAAAAATTCTTCTCTCGTTTGAAATACAGATTCAGTCAATTCCACATATCCTTATAAGATACTAAATTTAAATAAAAAAACATTATAGTCACAATTTGGCATACTGATTGCTGATAAGAAGAGCGGATTGTTTCGAAAACTTCTTCTTTTGTCAAATCTTCAACGTCTGCCGGTGCGATGCGGACAGACAGGCATTACACCACCTGGGCAGACTTGTCCCAGACAAAATTGAAGGTTTTCGAACAGGCTCTCAAAATGATTTTGGCTCATGATGAATTTCAAGCCGGAGATTGAAATATATGGCTGATATAATGTAATATAATAACTATTTGTTTTTGTAGAGGATATTATTCAAGCTGGCGCCGAATAAAACAAATGCCGCCGACATGGTAGGAGTAGTTGATTTTATTGCAAATTGTTTAAAAAGTATCATAATACCAACCTGAAATCCAAAAAGAGCCATGATTTTAATGGTGAAATAGGGAAACCCATGATTTATCAGTCTATTCAATTGCTTCAGCATTCGGAAAAAATACCCCGGTTCAATCAGCAATCGGTATCTGCTTCAAATTCAACCGGCGTGTTTTCAGACATGATAAAAGATATGGTTAATTGTACAGGGAATAACAATCAATTAACGAATTTTTTGCCTGAAGATTTAAAACATTCGGAAATGCACCAGCTGGTTGAACTTTTAAGAAAACATCTTTTATCAAAAGGTATATCATTAGATGAGGCTTCGGTTAACAACAAGGGGCTGATTGCTTTAGAAAAATTTCTTGTCGGCGCAGGATTTAACAAAAGCGGGGTCTCAAGCATTATGGAAAAGTTGAAAACAGATGTTAAAGAAAAAGGCAGCTTGAAGCTGTCAAAACTGTTTGCAAATTTAAACGGGTTGGAAGATAAAAAAACAGATAAAAATAAAGAAAATTGGCTTGAGATTTCGGCATTGCCTTATATTGAATCAATTTTGTCCTGTTTTGGGGTGGATTTTTGCAAAATAGACAGCGTGCTTGCCGACGCAAAGATAGAGGGTCGTGGTATTGATCTGTCCCGGCTGGTTTCTAATTTAAAAAAAGAACTTCAAAATATTTTAAACGGTAAGGAAGTAAGAATTAGTGAAGAATCACAAAGCAAAGTATCAATGTTAATGGACCGTATAGGAATGGGCAGCGGTAATAAGCAGAGAACCGTGACAACATTTGAGGGGTTTGTTTCCCAGCTCGAAGCCATGGTTGATCATAAATCCGGTAAATCATCATCAAACAAGATCCTGGCGGAAGATTTAAACCGGTTTATGGAAAACATAAAGACTGATAGAAATATTAAAGGCGAGAATATCAAAATAAATTTATCCGAAAAAGTTACGGAATCAGCAAAATTAAGCGGCCTTTTTGATAAAAAATCAGATAATCATAATGAAAAACCAATAGAGCCTGAAAATTTATCAAAAGGTTTAAAATCGCTCTTGAGTAAAAAAGTGCTTTATAAAACAATGGATGACAAATCCTCAAACAATGAACAGGAAATTTTTTCAGCAGATAACGTTGTCAGGGAAACGATTAGCTTAAATAAAGCTTCTGCAGTTTTAAGACAAGATTCTGCCCATAGACTTCCCGGCTATGTTATCGACCAGGTAAACAGACGGATTTTAAGAGCGCGGATTTCCGGCGCAAGCGAGATAAGGCTTCAGCTTAAACCACCTGAATTAGGCCGTTTGCAAATAAGAATAAACGGCAGTGAAGATATGCTCAAGATCAGTATTGTTACTGAAAATCAGGCATCCGGAAAGCTTCTTCAGGTGCATAGAGGTGAACTTAAGTCCTTACTTGCAGACCAGGGGATGCATCCTGAAAAGTTAGATGTTCAGATAACCCATAACTTTGATCAGTCAATGGCCGGCAATGGACATGGATCAAACGCTCCCCAAGGCCGCAGACGCAGACTTTCTAATATACGAAACGATCAGGAGGAATCCAAACTTTCAATTCAAGAATTATCCGGTACGGCCGTGCAAAAAGAAGGAATTCTCGACCTTGTGGCATAAAAAAGATGAATTTTAAATGTTGAATAGAGGAACGTTAGCGATTTGGAGATGGTTCCCTGTACTGTGATATATATTCTGCACAGTCACAAATTGCGCTTTTTGAAGACGTTATTCCGTTCCGGATCGGGGTCCGGGATGACGGCCAAGCCGGGCACGTAGTGAAGCTTTATCGCTATCCGGTAATTTAGTAGATATGTTCTGGACTCCGACATGACTGTTTTGGAGTTCTTTAGTGGGTAAAAGGCACAATAGAGAAACCTTAAATTATGACCTTTTACAGGATAATACGGTTTTCAAGGCAGAGCGGATCCTTGTGATTGCCCGAAGTATGGCGAATACAAGATTCACCCCTGCGTTTCCCCAATATATTACAAAAGGTAAAAATATGTCAGTAAATCAAGTATCATCGAATTATAAATTTGAAACTGTCGGTAGAGAATTTTCCGATCAGACAAAGAAAAAAAATGATGCATTAGGTGAAGATGCCTTTTTGATCATGATGGTTGCCCAGATTCAGAATCAGGATCCATTGAATCCTCTGGATGGAACCGATTTTACAGCACAGCTTGCCCAGTTTTCGAGTCTTGAGCAGCAGCTTAATATGAACGGCAGCCTGGAGGCAATTCTCAAATCATTAGACGGCAATTTTCAGGATAATTTTCTCGATTATATCGGGAAAAATATTACAAGCGAAGACAACACAATAAGTATAGAGGATGGGAAAGTATCATCCGGTTCTTATACCATTGAAGAGTCAGCGGATATAATGATTGTTGTATATGATAGCGATGGTCAGGAGATCTCGCGTCTGTATCCGGGGAACCATGACGCGGGTACCTACAGTATTAATTGGAACGGACATGATAGTACGGGAGAGATGGTTCAAGATGGGAGATACACATATGAAGTGATGGCAACAGGCAGCAGGGGAGAATATATTCCTGTTAAAACAACCATAAGCGGAATAGTTACCGGTGTAACCTATAAGTACGGCATTCCCTATCTGGAGGTTGAAGGTGGACTTATAGATCCTGCAAGCGTTGTTGAGGTTCAGCTTCTGGAAGATAACGGATGAAAATTAAAGTTTTAACTTTTTAATACCAATGGAGGTCGTATCATGTCTTTGAGCAGTTCACTTTTTTCCGGTATAAGCGGTCTGACGACATTAGGCAACGCCATGCAGATTATCGGCGATAATATTGCAAATGTTAATACAGTGGGGTTTAAAAGCAGCTCGTACTCTTTTCAGGATCTTTTGAGTCAGTCCATAGCCACCCAGTCAGGCAGTTCCCAGATAGGACGGGGCACATCACTTGGAGATATTTATTCTACATTTCAGCAGGGATCGTTTGAATCTACAGGAAATACCACGGATCTTGCCATTGGCGGCGAAGGCTTTTTTATGCTCAGAGATTCGAACAGTACTGGAGAGTTTTTTACACGGGCAGGGAATTTTTACTTTGACAGGAATGGATTTATGACCAACCCTCAAGGTTTTATTGTGCAGGGATGGCGGCTGAATACGGATGGAGAAAATATCGGTTCAATCGGAGATATTCAGATGGATACATTTACATCTCCCCCTGAACAGAGTGACCAGATAAGCATTATTACCAATCTGGATTCCGATTCATCAAGCAATACAGATATTCTTGAAGATGCATGGGACGCGACAGAAGATCCGCCTATAGATCCATTGAATTATGAATATCAAACAACTGTTAAAGTTTATGACTCCCTTGGCAGTACCCATGATATCACTGTATATTATGACAAGTCTGACACAGGATGGGAATATATTATTGCCTGCAACCCGGATGAGGATCAAAGAGGCGGATTTAATGGAACAGCTTCGGCCGGTCTTCTGGCAAGAGGCAGTATCGAGTTTTCAGATTCCGGAGATATAACAAATCTTACCATGGATCAGTGCACCGATCCAGGCACATGGACTACGCTGACAAACACTAATGTCAACGGCTACTATGAGTTTACTGCTAATTTTCTTGGGAATAATGCAGATATGAATATTGCATTTGACATTGGAGTCAGCAGTCAGGACAATGGCACAACCTGGGTCAATGATTCCATAAGTACCACCCAGTATGCAAGATCTTCAACTACTGTTTTCCAGACTGCTAATGGTTACGGTGCAGGCGACCTGCAAAATATTCATGTTGATACTTCAGGTGTTATAATAGGCGCTTATTCAAACGGCCAGATTATCCCGCTCTACCGGGTGGCACTGGCAAAGTTTCAGAATAATCAGGGGCTGTACAAGGTGGGAGGAAATCTTTATCGCGAAACAAGAGAAAGCGGCGATCCTCTTACCAACATACCCGGCACAAGCGGTCTCGGCAATATTGCACCCAATTCTCTGGAACAGTCCAACGTGGATATCGCCAACGAGTTTGTAAAGATGATCACAAACCAGAGGGGGTTCCAGGCCAATTCCAAGATTATTACAACCGTGGATCAGATGCTGAGCGAAACGATCCAGATGAAACGATAGGCGCTGATTGTTCGCTTTAGGCGGAAAGTTCGGTTTTCCTAAGA
>CAZRLQ010000051.1:0-3612 GCA_964600725.1 uncultured Desulfobacterales bacterium | reverse complement strand
TTGACCTCTCTGCACCTGCCTGCCGCGTCCGCGGCGCAGGCAGATACGGACAAAATACAGGCAGGCACAGAGATCGCGGAAAATAGCCATTTTAGAACAGCCTCCTGCGGAAAAGTGTAAATTTTCAACAAGTCAGAGCAGGGCTTGCCGATGTAAGACGGGACACCTTGAAATTTCAATGGTTAAAGAGGTGTAGGGGCGAATCTTGTATTCGCCCTGATTGCAGGTGGACAATGCCCCATATGTCTTGTCCCGCTTTAAGCTGGTGGCCGCGATGTTTATATGAACGCGATGTTTATATGAAAATATGGACTCCCAGGCGCCGCTTCATTTTCATTCTTTGTTGTGCTCACTGAGGCATGAAGGTTAGCCGGAACGGATGCCGCAGCTCTGCGCATCTGAATCACAAGTCACAATTGTTCATCAGAAGAAAAGTCTTTTCTGATTTTAGGAAACCTGTGGTGTAATGTAAGACGATAGGCTTTCTTCCATACCTTGAGTTCTCTAAAATCTCTCATCTCCACTCCTTTTCGATGCTAATCGCCAACAGCTGACCGCACAGATCGAAATTTTGCATTAAGCATCGTTCCATCGCTATGTTTTCAACTTCTCTGACCGCAAGCAAAATCAAATGTTTCCAAGAGAACTTTAACTCAACAGTATCGCCAGTCAGAGAATTATCTATTTCCCTCATTTTCCCCGCCATTTTTTTGACATTTCCTGGTTAGAATTTTCGGATCATAGCGGATTATTGTGTAGATTCTGTTTATTTATTTCATCCTCCGTTTCCTAAACTGTTAATTGCGCAGCTTGCAAAATTTTCGCCTGATATCGATCAGTGTGCAAAAAGGCAGATTTCAAGCAGTTTTTTTATATATCAGCCGGCTCATTTGGAACGGATTTTGCTTTTTGTTTATGAAAATTTAGAAAAAAGGAATTCAATTATCTGTCTTTTGGGGATGATTATGGCAGAGAAAAGCATCAAAGAAAATAGTGATTTAAAAGATAAGCGAAAATTTTCGTTTAAATTCGTTATTGCTGGAATTGTAATTCTGCTTATTGTCGGAGGCGGATATTTATCAGGTTTTGTTCTTAATGCGAAGAGATTTGGTAAAAATTCATCCGGCAGGAGTTCTGCGGAATCAGGATCAGCAGACTCAAAAAATAAGATCTCTGTAACTCACAAGGATATTATAAGTCCTGAAGATGTAAAATTGGAGAATAAAACAGATGCTGTACAGTTTTTTCCAATGGATTCTTTTACTGTGAATTTAAGCGGATCAGGAGGGAAGCGGTCTTTAAATACGAAATTTGAGCTTGAGTTTTCCGGCAAACAGACTGAAGAAGAGCTGACAAAAAAAGTACCGCAAATGCGGGACGTGATGCTGCTTTATTTGAGCAGCAAAACCGTGGAAGAAGTACAATGTATTGAAGGTAAGATAGCCTTGAAAAATGAATTGATAATGAGGATTAACCGGATTTTGAAGACAGGCGTGGTCAAGAATCTTTATTTTACTGAATTTATTATACAGTAGCATAAAATCATGAGTGAAATACTTTCACAAAATGAAGTCGACAGCCTGCTTTCCGGTCTGGATGCCGGAAAGGTGGAAACAGAAAATGTTTCCAAAGAGTTTGATGATATAGTCCCATATGATTTTACCAGCCAGGAAAAGGTTCTTGGGGGCAGGATGCCGACCTTGCAGGTTATCAATGACCGGTTGGCTGGGGAAATGAACAATAGTTTGTCAAATATGCTTTTGGCAAATGCGGATATAAATGCAAGCTCTATGGAAACACTGAAGTTTTATGAATTTGGACGCCTGCTTCCGGTTCCTGCCAGCTTACATGTGTTTCGCATGAATCCTCTAAGAGGATATGCACTGCTTGTATTGGAAAGCCAGCTTGTCTTTAATCTTATCAACACATTTTTTGGAGGCCATGGTTCTGAAAAGGCAAAGGTGGAAGGGAGAGAATTCACATCAATTGAGTATTTAATGATAAAAAAGATTGTCCTGGCATTTTTAAAAGACCTGGAAGCTTCCTGGGCTTCAGTTGAACCGATAAAAACAGTTTTTATCAGATCAGAGGTCAATCCGCAATTTGCCACAATTGTTCCGCCAAATGATCCTGTGATTGTTTCAACATTTGAAGTTGATTTGGAACAGACAGCGGGCACAATAACCGTATGTCTTCCATACTCTATGATTGAACCGATACGCAGCAAACTGACAGCAGGTTTCCAAAGTGACAAACTTGATGTAGATTTTACATGGCAAGATCATTTGAAAGAAATAATACTTAACTCTATGATCGAGTTTTCTGTTCAGTTAGGGACAACGGAAATAATCGGCAAAAATTTGATTCATTTGAAACCAGGCGATGTAATCCAGCTTGATCAAGATGCCCGGGAAAAGTTGATTGGTTTTGTTGAAGGGATGCCGAAATTTGCAGGATATGCTGGAACTCAACGAAAATTTCAAGCGTTCCAGATAAATGACAAACTGAAACAGGAGTAAAAAATATGGAAAATACAGATAAAAACGAAATTAACGAAATTCCTGATCAGGCATTGAACCATACCATAAATACTGATACAAATCCGGCGGGTAAAGAAAGCGTTTTAAGCGGTAATCATAATGAACAGGAACTAAACTTTATTTTGGATATTCCCTTTGAACTCACAGTTGAATTAGGAAGAACCAGAATGCTTGTTAATGATCTGCTTCAATTAGGGCAGGGATCAATCGTTGAGCTGAACAAACTTGCCGGAGAACCGCTTGAAATATATATTAACAAAAAACTGATAGCTAAGGGAGAAGTAGTGGTTGTAAATGAAAAGTTCGGGGTTCGTTTAACCGATATTATCAGCCCCATTGAACGTGTAAAGACCCTTGGATAACCTGGATAGCCCGGATTAGCAGATTATCAATAAGCCGGCGTGATTGGCTTTATTAGCTGCAAGCAAAATTGAACGGAATCCGATCTTAAATCAAAGGCTATGCCCCTTAAAGGGAAACTAATTTTGTTGTTTAATTATCTCAATATATACAAAAACCCGCGGCTTACGTCCGGCTTCATTCTTTTTTGTGCCCTCAGCGCATGGCGGGTATTGGGAATTTACGAAAAATTTGTATTGATGTCACGGCCGGTTGCGGAGGTGATTCAATGAATGCCTTTTCCTCTGTCCCATCGACAGCGGCTGTATCTGATCTATGGGTCACAGTAATTAAAAGCATTGCAATAATGTCGGTTGTGCTTGGAGTCTTGATAACCGTTCTTTTTTTGATGAAGCGTTTTTTGTACAACAGGACATGGCATTCAGACAAGGAAACTATAAAGGTGCTGGCATCTTGTTATATTGCTCCCAAACAGCGTATTGTATTAATATATGCCGTTGGTGAAAAGATTCTCATAGGTGTTACACCCCAAAAGATAGACTGTCTTGCCAAAATTTCTGCTGATTGTGATATAGACAAGACCGGCTTTTCCAATGAAAAAGGGAGCTGACACAATGATCTTATTCGTATTTGGCTTTCTTTTATTAAGGGTCTCTGTTTTCAAAACCGTCTTTAGATTTTTCTTTTTAAGCGGTATCATAATCTTTTTTCT
>CAZRLQ010000050.1:2362-11396 GCA_964600725.1 uncultured Desulfobacterales bacterium | reverse complement strand
AAGAAGAACTTAAAGAACGTATTCTCAGAGGAATCAAAGAAATCAATGCAAGCCCTGTTGTGTACAGATGGAAAAAATTTGATCCGGGCACTGTATAATTTGTAAATATTTTATTGAATCTAAATACTAGAATCCATAAAACTTGCAAAAGCTCTGGTTTTTACGTTTATTTTTAACAGGTGAACAATGAAAGATATATTGATCATAGGCGCAGGAAAATTTGGTTTAAAAGCAGCAGATGCATTGCGCAGAAAAAACCCTTTTGCTGAAATTACAATTGTGGAAAAAAACAGTAAAACTTGCTGCCGGATTAATAACTTGTCTTTTAATATTGTTTGTATGGATGGAATTGATTATCTTGTTAATCATCTGAAAGAATATGATGACACAAAATGGATTGTTCCTTCGATACCGGTTCATGTGGCTTTTGAATGGATTAAAATTAAATTATCGGGAAATTATCGCCTTGAAGAAATGGATGTGCCTGGAAAACTGGCAATAACTCTGCCAAATGTTTTCAAAGGAGAAAATGGACAAATTTATATCAGTAATGCGGATTTTATTTGTCCGGACAATTGTCCGGAACCGGAGGAAATATGTACCTATACCGGCAGACCAAGGCCCTGTATACTTTATAAGAGATTAGCATCAATTCAATATAATGGTTTCCGGTCTGTTGTGATCAGAAGCAGCCAATTGTCACCTGGTGTTGGAGGATATACTACAGACCGGTTGTTTAATGCTTTATCTGATATTACAGCATCAAAGAATATGCCTATTTTATTAAGCACCGCCTGTAAGTGCCACGGGGTGATGCATGCCTTCTGTATTTTGAAACGGGGAGACGGAGAAAGGGCGATACTAAAAGTGTAAACTATTTTTGAGTATTTATGAAGAATGCCTGAAAAAATTAGCGAAACGTAAATAACAGCTCGAAAGCAATTAATCTCCATAAGGCAAGTACAAAGAGCCGGATTCTTAAGACTCTGTGCCGCGACCCTGACCGGAAGCTGGTTGCAGACAGGCTTTTAACGGAAAACGTTTTAGAGGAATAAATACCATGCCTATACCGGTAAAGCCTGAAGAAGGGTTTCGAAAAATCATTGCAAACTATTCTTATGCAAAGATTAACCTATGTTATCATTGCAGTATATGTGTTTCAGGATGTCCTGTTAATATAGCGGCAGGTCATCTGGATCCTCGAAAGCTTGTGCTGATGGCGAATTTGGGTTTGCTGGATGAGCTGGTTCAAATGCCTGAAATCTGGTACTGCTACGCCTGTAATCGTTGTAGTAATCTATGCCCCATGACTGTTCGGCCGGCTTCCCTTATTAGATATCTTCGACAGGAAGCCGTTCATCGCCGGCTTGTAGCAGGAGAAACCATAAAGAGGCAAGAGAAACTTTGCGCTCAACTTTATAGAATTCTTTGGCACGCATCATCACAAACTCAATCCGGACAGAGTGTCTCTCATATTATGGCGAAGTGGGATTATTGGCGTAAAATTCCTGTGAAACCTTCGGCGGGAAAAGTTATTTTCAGAAGGCTTGCATATAATTCCAAACTCTTTAAGAAATCAATGGAAAATTACTCCGGCAGTCTTACTAATTTTAATTCCTGCTTTACATGCTATGAATGCAGCAGCACTTGTCCATTATGCTATGAACGAAGCGTATTCGATCCTTTGTGGATATTTCGGATGACAAGTCTGGGACTTAAAGAAGAAATTCTCAGATCACCTTCTATCTGGCTGTGTATTTTTTGTAAAAGTTGTACAAATGCTTGTTCCCAGGAGATAAAAGGGGATTTTTTGATCCGTCACCTTCAGGATATGGCCATAGAAGAGGGTTTTGTTGATATTGATTTTCCACGACGATGGGAGGAAATTCGTAACTCCGTTTGTGTCCGTTTTCTTGAAGAGGTAGATGCGATGATTGGTTCTTCTTGACGTTTTCAATAATTAGGAACAGGGACGAAATAACTTTCACAGGTAAGCGCGCATATTGAGGTCAGGTTTATTCGACTTGCCCGATCTGAAAACAGGCACAAAAGTTGAAGAAATAGTGAGCTATTTCAATATCTTTGTGGTTTTAGATGTAACTTCTCAATAAGTTCGGGCACCTTATGTGCTTCCCCCTTTGAAAAAGGGGGATTGAGGGAGATTTTACCATCGTTGTCCTAACTTTTTGAGAAGTTACTTTTAGATCGGGCAAAGATGCTTTGAAACAGTGGTACCTAATTGGGGAAATTATTTCGCCCCCGTTACTTATGTTAATGACATTGAATAATATCCGGCTTATCCTCATAAGAAAAGGGTGAAATTTCCCTGAGCTTGGCGATGATTGGAGGTAAATGTTCAAGGACGAAATCAATCTCTTTTTCAGTGTTATACCGGCTCAAACTAAAGCGAATGGAACCGTGGGCATAGGTAAAGGGAACGCCCATTGCCCGCAGAACATGGGATGGCTCCAGGCTTCCGGAAGTACAGGCCGAGCCCGAACTGGCGCAAATCCCAAGTTCGTCTAACATCAGCAGGATAGCTTCACCTTCTACATAGCCAAAGGAAATATTGGATGTATTTGGCAGGCGCTTATCTTTGGAACCATTTAACCTGGAATTGGGAATGCTGGCTAAAATTCCGTTTTCCAGCTTGTCCCTTAATGTCCGAACCATTAAGTTTTCTTCCCTTATTTTCTGGTTTGCCAATTCACATGCCAGGCCCAAAGCGATGATGCCGGCTGTATTTTCAGTGCCTGCCCTTCGGCCCGCCTCCTGGTGGCCCCCAATTATAAAGGGATTAAAAGGAACAGATTTGCGGATAAACAGAGCTCCAACTCCTTTTGGTGCGTGCAGTTTATGGCCTGATAAGGAGAGCATATCTATGGATGTATTTTTAAGGTTAATGGGAATTTTTCCCACGATCTGGACAGCGTCGGTATGAAAAAGGATATTCTCTTCTTTAGCGATTTCGGCAATTTCCTCTACGGGAAAAATTACGCCGGTCTCATTGTTGGCCCACATTACGGAGATAATGGCTGTATCCTTTTGAATGTTAGTCTTGAGCTGATTCAGATCCAATTCTCCGTAGCTGTTTACCGGCAGATAAGTAACCCTGTACCCTTTTTTCTTTTCCAGATAATTGCATAGCAAAAGGACGGCTGGATGCTCGGCCTTGGTAGTGATTATATGTCTTTTTTCTGGCTGGGTTTCCAGAGCCGACCAGATGGCTGTATTGTCGCTTTCCGTGCCACAGGCGGTAAATATTATCTCCTCAGACAAACATCCCAGGGTTTGAGCCACCTGTTCCCGTGCGTTTTTTATTTTTACTCCTACTTCGCCTCCAAAGCGGTGCATGCTGGAAGGGTTGCCATATAAATTGCAAAAATAGGGTTCAATCTCATGAAAAATTTCCGGAGCCACACCGGTGGTGGCATTATTGTCCAAATAAATTACCCTGCTCATTCTGCTTCCTCCACTTCGATTGCAGGGTCAACCTTTTCCCTGAGTCCGGACTGAACAAAATCCTTTAAAGTCAACTGGCTGTCGGGACACTCCTGGCAGCTTCCACGCAAACTGACAATGACCCTGGTTCCTTCCATATCGATCAGTTCAATGTCACCTCCGTTCATTTGCAAGCCCGGCCGGATGTCATCTTCAATTACTTTCACAACTGCCTGCATGCGTTGTATGTTGCTCATCTTTTCGGGTGCGGGCTCGGTCTTGATTACGGGTATGGGCTGATACTCGTTTGAGACCTCAGCTAAAATTTCTTCAATTTTGGGGATGCATTTTTCACATCCGCCACCAGCCTTGGTGTAATTGGTTACTTCTTCAACAGTTTTAAGGTTGTTTTCGATAACAGCCTTTCTAATCTTTTTATCTGTGATCCCAAAGCATTCGCAGACCAGCTCTCCGTCTAATTCAATCTTGGCCGCTTCTTCGCCAAGATAATTTTTTATGGCTGCCTCAAGTGCTTCCTGCCCCATAACCGAACAGTGCATTTTTTCTTTGGGCAGTCCGCCTAAAAATTTGGCAATATCCCTGTTAGTAACCTTTCTGGCCTCTTCAACAGTTTTGCCTTTAATTAATTCAGTCAAGGCAGAACTCGAAGCAATGGCGCTGGCGCAGCCAAAGGTTTGAAACTTGGCATCTTGAATTCTGCCCTGATTATCGATCTTTAAAAAAAGTTTTAATGCATCTCCGCAGGCTAAACTGCCGACCTCTCCAACGGCATTGGCATCTTCGATCTTACCCACATTTTTGGGATGTAAAAAATATTCTTTGACCTTATCGGTATAATCCCACATAATTTACTCCTTATTTATCATTGACGTATATCAATGATTGGGGTTGGTCATATTTTCGGCTATTATCAAATTCCGGTTTTTTTTATTACTCCTGCTGATGGCAAAAGTTCGAAAACTCAAGTATCAAGTATAAGGAACAGTGCAAAAAAGATGGCTGTTTATGGCCGATTTATGAAGATTTTCGTTCGAGATCGAGGCATGCGAAAAAAATAACCGGAGGCATATAGTTGATATTCACAAGGATTATTTTTTCGCATAACCTGTCTGCGCCTGACTGTGCGTGTTCACACGCAGACAGGTGAACCGCACAGGCAGGCGCAGAGATCGGGCGAAAAGACTATAAATCAACGGATTCATTTATTCTTTTTCGTTCCCTGCTTTGCAGCCGAGTCTTCTCTGGCTTTTTCCATACCAGTCAATTTGCCTGCATAATCCGCGGATTGTGCTCACCTCTTTTGAACGGAGCTGCAAGCGTGTAAAGAAATGGCGCAAATTGTTCATCCAGTAATCCGGATTTTCAGGGTTTATAAAGTTGATCCTGACAAGGATATCTTTGACTTGTTCGTACATTCCATCAAGCTCATGACGTGATGCAAGGCGCGGAACAAACTCATCACTTTTTTTCTGGTCGGCCATTAAGATTTCATAGCAGATAATCATAACAGACTGTGCCAGGTTGATAGAGGAAAAATTGGCAGTGGGGATATTTACAAGTATATGGCAATATCTTATATCTGCGTTTGAAAGTCCTTTGTTTTCAGGGCCAAAAACAATGGCGATTTTGTTGTTTTTGGATATTGAAACGAGCTTTCCGGCCAGTTTTGCAGGGGTGCTTATGACCTGACGCTGTCCGCCAAGGCGGGCAGTGGTTCCGATAACATAACCATAAGGGGAAAGCGCTTCTCTCAGGTTGTTAAAACTCTTTATGGACTCAACTGTCTCCAAAGCAGAATGTGTTGCCATTTTTTTGATCCGGTTTGTGTCGAAATTTTCAGGATCGACGACAACAAGCCTGCGGATTCCCATGTTGCACATAGCCCTTGCAGCAGCACCAATATTTTCGGGATACCTGGGTCTGTGCAGTACAATTGCAATATTGTCAAAATTGATTATGCCCTGCATCATCCGGCGATTTCAAATTGATTGAAGAAATAGCTGATTTCGAAAGCAGCGGATTCTTGTGAATCTGAGCCGTGCACTATATTTTTTTCAATATCTGTAGCAAATTCTCTTCTTATAGTTCCTTCTTCTGCCTCTTTATAATTGGTAGCTCCCATTAATTTACGATTTTTTGAGATAACGTCTTTTCCTTCAAGTACCATTGCAACAGCAGGTCCAGATGACATAAAGTCGGTAAGACTTCCAAAGAACGGCCTTTCTTTGTGTACAGCATAAAAACCTTCTGCTTGTTTTTTTGTCATGCGGATTAATTTCATGGCAATTATTTTTATATTGTTTGTTTCAAAACGTTTAATAATTTCACCGACAATTCCGCGGCTTACGCCATCGGGTTTTATAATGGATAACGTTCTCTCCATGATTTTATTTTTTTCCCTTTTATGCTTTTTTGGTAAAAGATGCACTGCATATTCAAGTATAATTTAACTACAGGGAATATAACAAAAAGAAGATTTAAAGTCAATTTGGATAATGGAATTAGAGTAGTAGTTGGGAGTTGACAAAGATATATTTGAACTTTATATTATTTAAAAATGAAGTTGTCATCAAAGACGGCAACTTTCGTGTAAAATAAATACTCTGCCTCTGGATGCCAATGGGGTTTATCTGATGTTGTATCATGCGTAAAATATCGCATCAGACGATCGTCATTCCCGCGAAGAAGGGGATCCAGGGGAAACTTCGCCTGCTTCGACGATTCTGGATTTTAGGTTTCCGCAAAAATAACGATTATCTTTGCGGCATTACATAGATGACAGGACATTAATCTATTGTGACCATACGGTTAAATAAAATACGAGGCTAAAATAGCATGGAAAGGGATTTCTATGAAAGAATCAGCATCGTTCAAGGTGACATAACCAAACTGGATGTTGATGCTATTGTTAATGCGGCAAATAATTCACTTTTAGGCGGAGGCGGCGTAGATGGAGCAATACATAAGGCAGCAGGACCAAAACTTTTAGCTGAATGTCGGGCAATTGGCGGATGTCCTGCTGGAGAGGCAAGGATTACAAAAGGGTATAATCTTCCCTGTAAATACGTAATTCATACTGTAGGACCTGTTTACAGGGGAGATCCAGGTGACAGTGAGTTGTTATCTTCCTGTTATCGCAGCAGTCTGCAGCTTGCAGTTGATTATGATATTATATCCATTGCTTTTCCTGCAATCAGTTGCGGGGTCTATGGATATCCAATTAACGAGGCATGCGAAATCGCCGTTGATACTTCATGTCGTTTTTTAAAGGAGAACCGATCCATCAAAAAAGTCATATTTATCCTCTTTTCAACCGATTATTATAATATTTATAAAGAATATACCGGCACATTATCCGGCAGATAGCGGCATCAAAAAGCCCCTTGTTTTATTATGCAATGGAGAAAAGGCGCCATATTTTAACCATTTATTTTTCCAGCCTGGAAGAACCCCTTCCTGAACAAAGCAAAGGGATGGAATGAATCGGCATTGCGCAAACAGGATGGACACTGACAAATAAACAACAATTTACAAGGAGAACAATATGATTGAAGTTACAGAATCAGCTGCAAAACAGATTGCTGAATATTTTAATGGAAAAGAAGTTTCACCAATACGAATATTTCTACATGAAGGCGGATGAGGCGGCCCTTCTCTTGCTATGGCTTTGGATAAGCCAAAGGACTCAGATCATGTTTATGATATTGAGGGTTTCCAGTATATTATAGATAAAGATTTTATGGAGAGAGTTAAACCTGTTAAGATCGATTTCTTAAATGCTGGTTTTAAAATTGACTGTTCAATAGATTTTGGAAAAGGATGTTCAAGCTGCGGTACAGCCAGCTCTTCTTGTTGCTGATAATGGACTCTCTTTGCTTATAATTAAGGGCAGCATCATTATTATGTTATGTGATGCTGCCTTTTTTCGTTTAAAACAGCTTCAAAAACCTTGTTGATATGAAAAAAAAATATAAATATTTTTTTAACAAAACATCGGTCTTTTTTTTGCTGTTAACAAGTACGATTCTATTTTCCTGCAACATTAAAAATGCTGAAAACGATCTTCTGTTAGGATCATGGCATTCAAAAAAGAATAATACTTATACAATCTTAACATTTCGGTCAAATGGGACATGGTTGTCGGAAGTAAGAATAGAAGGAGGTTTATACAAAATAATTATAAAAAAAGGCACTGTTACAGGTAAGTGGAATATTGATGATAAACGCTTAAATATGATGACAATTGAAAGCTCTTTAGATCTCGGCTGGGAGAAAAATAAGAATGCATCATTTGAGGTAGTCGAGCTGAGCAAAACTGTCTTACGTTTAAAGACAGAATCCGGCAAAGTGAACGAATTTTCTCGAGTTAGAAAAAAAACAAAAAGCAAAGATAACAAAGATGACAGCGGATATGCAACCATACATTTAAAACCCATTATTGTTAATCTTCACAAGGAAAGGCCGCAATATAAAGATAAATATTTTTCCATCAAACCCGAACTTGTCCTGGAAGATTTAAAATCTGACTACCAGCTTCACCCAAAGGTTCGTGAAACAATAATCTTTTATCTTAGTTCGCTGTCCTATTCAGATGTCAATTCTTACGATAAACTGAAAAAAGTTAATAAACATCTCCAACAGATTATAGATCCTTATATAGATGGTAAACTCGTCGAGATTATCGCTGAAGATGTCTTGATAACATCGAGTAAAAAAGCAATAGATGATTTTATAGCTAAAAGTTCTGAAAAAGATAAAGAGAAAGATCGTAAAAATGATGGGAAATAAACCATCTGGTTTTGTCGGTTTATGTTTTGTCAGCATTAATTACTGAGTCTGTTGATTTATGAGGTTTTTTGTTCGAGATCGAGGCATGCGAAAAAAATAACCGGAGACATATAGTTGATATTCACAAGGATTATTTTTTTGCATAACGCAGAGATTGGGCAAAAAAACCATAAATCAACAGACTCATTACTCAAATTATTAGGGAGGGTTTTTTTCATGTCTGATCTGATGGAAATTATTAGAGAAAGAAGAAGTATCCGAAAATATGAGGATAAAGATGTGCCTGAAGAGATAATAAATAAAGTTCTCGAAGCCGTCAGGTGGTCGCCTTCCTGGGCCAATACCCAGTGCTGGGAAGTTATTGTAGTCAAGGACGAGAATCTAAGATTAAAACTTCAGGAAACAGTATCAAAAGGAAATCCCGCTGCAAAGGCTGTTGCGGACGCCCCTGTTGTTCTTGTCTTATGTGGCAAGCTCAATAGTTCCGGATACTATAAAGATAAAATAACAACAAAATTCGGAGACTGGTTTATGTTCGATCTTGGAATTGCAAACCAGTCACTTTGTCTTGCCGCCCATAATTTTGGATTAGGTACGGTAATAGTTGGGCTGCTTGATCATGACAAGGCAAAGGAAATCTTAAAAGTGCCTGACGGTTATGAACTTGTAACTTTTATTCCAATGGGATACCCTGCTAAAAAGTCCTCTGCGCCGAAACGAAGGGAAATAAAGGAGTTTGTGCATTACGGAACCTTCTGATAATAAGATCTTAGCTGCCGGCATA
>CAZRLQ010000050.1:0-2262 GCA_964600725.1 uncultured Desulfobacterales bacterium | reverse complement strand
AAACAGCAATTCCCGGACAGCTTTCCAGCTTTTTTGCACTGTTGGCGGCCTCATTTTTATGAAGGGTTAAAGGTAATAATGTCTGCTGAATATTATATTCTGATAGTCGGTTTTATTTTCGGCTTTTACATGGCCTGGAATATTGGTGCCAATGATGTTGCAAACTCTATGGCATCAGCAGTTGGTGCGAAAGCAATTACCATTAAACAGGCGGTATTTATCGCTGGAATTTTAAATGTAATCGGAGCCACATTTATTGGAGCAAGTGTTACAAATACGATTCGTAAAGGGATTGTCTCAACCGAGATTCTTAGCGATCCGCACTTGACGCTTATTGGAGCGCTTTCAGCTCTTCTGGCTGCTGCTCTCTGGGTGAGTTTTGCCACTTGGCAATCTTTGCCGGTTTCCACTACTCATTCGATTGTCGGCAGTATGATCGGTTTTGGTGTAATGACAGGCGGATTTTCCATGATAAACTGGGGCAAGCTTGCTGCAGTTGTAATGAGCTGGATAATTTCTCCTGTCTTCAGTCTTGTTATTGCCTTTTTAACCTTCAAAATTATTGTACACTTGATACTTTCCAAGGATGATACATTTTTCTACGCAATGAAACTATCTCCATTTTTTATAGGAATTGTATCTTTTGTAGTTATTTTATCATTTCTGTTTAAAACTCCTTTGGGGAAAAAGCTGTCAGTAGAGACTCCGGCTTCATTAGGGCTGGCGGCTATTTTAGCTGTTTTTTTTGGCATTGTATTGACTAAGGTTATAAAATATTTCATTAAGGAGAGGAAGGCCGATGCCGAAGAGATATTCCGGCGCATTCAGATTGGAACCTCCTGTTATGTTGCATTGGCTCAAGGTGCGAATGATGTGGCTAATGCGATAGGGCCCCTTGCAGTAATCTATTTTTTGGCTAAAACGGGAAATGTTGCCACTAAAGTGCCGGTGCCTGTTTTTCTTCTTCTGTTTGGAGGTGTAGGTATTGCCGCCGGTATTTCTATGGCGGGTTACCGGGTTATGGATACACTTGGAAAAAGAATTACAATTCTTAGCAACACGCGAGGTTTTTCAGTTGATTTCGCTGCTGCGACAACTGTTCTTGTTGCGTCAAAAATGGGGCTCCCCGTCTCAACAACCCATGCTTCTGTCGGTGGTGTTATGGGTGTCGGCCTTGCACGCGGAATTGAAGCGGTAAATTTTAGCATTATAATTAAAATAATGATATATTGGATTTTAACTGTACCTGTTGCTGCTTTTACCAGTATGATTATTTTTAAAATACTTCAATTCATCTTATAAAAGGGGATAACGATGCGCATACCATTTTTATCAATGTTTGTTACCTCACCATTTGTCAAGCTTCAGGAACATGCTGAAAAAGTAAAAGATTGCGCCTGGACATTTCAACAGGCTATGGAATGTCATATCTCGGAAAGATGCAAAAGTTTTGAAGAGCTCAGACAGGAAATTGTCAAAATGGAAAGGGAAGCGGATGACATCAAGAGAAGCATACGCGGGCATATTCCAAATGAAATCCTTATGCCGATCGATACATTTCTGCTGTTCAGGTATTTGAGAGAACAAGACTGTGTTATCGATTCTGTGGAAGATGCCCTTGACTGGATATCTTATCGCCCGGAACCCGGTATTCCGAAAGAGCTTGAAAAGGATTTCCTGCTTTTAGTCGATTCGGTTATCGATCCTATTGAAGAGTTGAACACAATGGTGGCTGAAGCCAGAAAATATTTTAAAAATTTTTCTGAAAAACAGCGAAATGCAGTCAAAAAAAATATCCGCAATCTGCGCAGACAGGAAAATGAAGCAGACAAAGCAGAAGATATATTGAAAAGAAAATCATTTTCTTTGATATCAGATCCGGTTACAGTATTTCACACGGTAAGACTTGCTGAAACAATAGGTTTTATAGCAGACCATGCTGAAAATGCAGGCGATATGATGAGGGCGATGATTGCAAAGTAGGAATATGTCTTTGATTTTCATGCTCTATTGCACCCGTAAGGGCAGGGATGTGCAGCGTCATGCGGAAATATCGTATCAGGCCAGGCACCTGCCATTTCTTTTAACTACTTCGGCGCTTTTCTTGACGTCGGAGCCGGATTCCAGCTTCTACGAAAATGACATGACGGCAATTATTGAGATGTTACCGCTATGGAGGGCAAATTTTTGAAATTAAAAGAAGGCAATTGGTCGGGACGACTGGATTTGAACCAGCGACCCCAGCGTCCCGAACGCTGTGCT
>CAZRLQ010000049.1:0-11498 GCA_964600725.1 uncultured Desulfobacterales bacterium | reverse complement strand
GTTCAGGTTTTGTCAAAAAATTTGTTTTGACTTTTATTTTAGATCGGTTTAAATTTTATTTTTTAAAATTCGCGAGGAGACTGGAGATTAGTATGAGCGGAGCTTTGACATATGCAGAAACGGGTGTCAATATTGATAAAGCAAACGCACTTGTAACGTCCATTAAAGAGATTGCAAAAAAAACACACGGATCTGGAGTTATGGGCGAAATAGGTGGTTTTGGCGGTCTTTTTTCCCTTAATTTGTCTGGCCTGGAAAAGCCGGTCCTTGTAAGTTCTTCCGACGGCGTTGGAACTAAGCTCAAAATTGCTTTTATGATGAATAAGCATGATACCGTCGGAATTGATCTGGTAGCCATGTGTGTTAATGATATCGCTGTTCAAGGGGCAAAACCTCTTTTTTTCCTCGATTACCTTTCAATGGGAAAATTGAATACCCAGACAGCTACTGAAATTATCAAGGGGATTGCAGAGGGATGCAAACAGACGATGTGTGCCCTTATCGGCGGGGAAACCGCTGAAATGCCCGGATTTTATAAACAGAACGAGTACGACCTGGCCGGATTTGCAGTAGGTATCGTTGATAACGACAAAATCGTTGACGGTTCGGAGATTCATGTGGGCAACAGGCTTATTGGTATTGCTTCAAACGGACTGCACAGCAATGGATATTCACTTGTGCGAAATATTTGCTTTGATGTTCTGAAGCTGAAAATTGACTCGTATGTATCGGAAATAGGCCTTACTATAGGTGAAGAGCTTCTTAGGCCAACAAAATTATATTCTGAAACCATTCAAACCATTATCAAAGATCTCCCTGTTTTAGGGCTCGCACATATCACGGGCGGCGGGATTGTCGACAATATCCTTCGTATCATACCCAAAGCGTGCAGCGTTGTTATGAAAACTGGCAGTTGGGATGTACCCCCTATTTTTCATTTTCTGCAGCAGGCCGGCAATATATCGGATAAAGAGATGATGCGTACTTTTAACAACGGTATTGGACTTATTGCAGTTGTAAGAGAAGAAGCTGTTCAGGATCTGTTGGCGCGGCTTGATGCTTTGAATGAAAAAGCCTTTATAATAGGGGAGATCGTTGGAAAAAAAGAGTTTGAAGAGCGGGTTGCCTGGATTTAAGCCGTATGAATATACTTGGCATTGAAACATCCTGCGACGAAACCGCTGCGGCAGTAGTAGTTGACGGCATTTCCATTCTGTCTTCTGTCGTATCGTCTCAGATCGACCTTCATCATCCATTTGGTGGTATTGTACCCGAACTGGCTTCAAGAAGACATATTGAGACCATAGTTTCCGTTGTTGATGAAGCGATCAACACATCCGGCATCCATCAAAGCCGGATTGACGCGGTTTCAGTCACACAGGGACCGGGGCTGATAGGTTCACTGCTCGTAGGTTTTTCCTTTGCGAAATCTTTTGCTTTTACGCTTGATATCCCATGGGTCGGCGTTGATCATCTTGAGGGCCATATAAATTCTGTCTTTCTCGAACAAAATCCACCTCCTTTCCCATTTATTGCACTTTTAGCTTCGGGGGGGCATACTTGCATTTATTTTGTTGCATCACACACAGATATTCATTTGATGGGACAAACGCGCGATGATGCTGCGGGAGAAGCATTTGATAAGGTTTCCAAAATGCTTGGCTTAGGTTATCCCGGCGGAAGAATTATTGACAGGTATGCAAATAAAGGAGATCCTGAAAAAATTAAATTTCCAAGACCATATCTGGATAAATCCAACTACGACTTTAGCTTCAGCGGATTAAAAACAGCGGTTAGCCGTTATATACAGACCAACAAGGATAAATACAAGGTTCAAATACCGGATATAGCATCAGGATTTCAAGAAGCGGTGATCGATGTCCTGTCGCTAAAAGTTATTAACGCTGCAATAAAAAAAGGATGCAGGCATATTGCGCTGGTTGGAGGAGTTGCCGCAAACAACCGGCTAAGAGAAAAAGTCAGGCAGGATGCGAATCACAAAGGAATTGACGTTTATCTGCCATCACTTCATCTATGCGGAGATAATGCAGCCATGATTGCCGCTGCAGGCTATCACCAGCTAATCCGGGGAAAAATATCGGATATGAATATTGATGTGTATTCAAGGTCCAGAAATTAAATAACCTGCCGCCTGAGGTCCGTCCATATTTGAGCTTGTTTGAAAATTTTCTTGTTTTAAAAAAGGGAAACCTTTGCAAAACAAACCTTTCACACAATTTTTTGAACATGTCTGCAAGTGCCCTCCCGTTTAAACCTTTAAAGGCAATATAATTTTTTTATTTACAAAAAAATTATATTGTGGTATTTGTAAAATTTTATGTTTTTATGATGTGAACAAATTTTACATTTTCAAAGGTCTGAATATGAAAAAAGAAGATATTGAGTACTTTAGAGAACTTCTAAGCAATCGCCTCAAAGACCTTTTATCTCAGGCCAACAATACCGTCTCAGGAATGACAGCCCCAAAAGAAAATTTTCCGGATCCAACTGATCGCGCCTCTCTTGAAGCTGATCGTAATTTTATGCTCCGAATAAGAGACAGGGAAAACAAGCTTATTAAAAAAATAAAAAAAGCGCTTACCCGTATAGAAAATGGTACCTTTGGAATCTGTGAGACCTGTGGTGATGAAATAGCCATTGAACGGTTAAAGGCCAGGCCGGTTACGACTCAGTGTATTGAATGTAAAACCAAGGAGGAGGCCTTAGAGAAATCCCTTGGATTATGATAAAAGCAACAGAATCGACCTTCACATTCATTCAACCTATTCTGACGGAACGTTAACTCCAGCAAAAATTCTTGCCATGGCCAGGGATCTCAACCTTGGGGCAATTGCAATTACAGATCATGATACCATTGATGGCTCAAAAGAGGCATTACGCACCGGTATTCCTTCTAATCTGAAATTTTTAACCGGTGTTGAAATAAGCGCTTTACCTCCAAGGCTATTTTCTTTTCCCGGCAGCTTTCATATACTGGGCTATTTAATTCGATTTGATGATCCAATATTGAATTCTACGCTTAACAAGTTGCAGCAGGCCCGTAAAACCCGAAATCCCAAAATCATTAAACAGCTTAATATGCTTGGAATCGATCTTTCTCTCAGGGAAGTAATCGATGAATCAGGACAATGTCAGTTAGGAAGACCCCACATTGCCAGAACAATGGTAAAAAAAGGGTTTGTTAAATCTATAAACGATGCTTTTGACAAATACCTTGGAAAAGGCAAACCAGCTTATATAGATAAATTTAGAGTTGATTGCAGCAAGGCAATTGAAATTATACTTGGCGCAGGTGGTGTGCCGGTGCTGGCCCACCCAGTTCTTCTTGAAATTAAAGACGATAGAATATTTGAACAGTTACTTGTCACTTTAATTGAAATGGGGCTGCAAGGTTTGGAGGTCTATTATCCTGAGCATTCGGCCAAGCATATCGCTTTTTATGAGAAATTGGCAAAACAGTATAATTTGTTGATGACAGGAGGTACTGATTTTCATGGTTCTATAAAGCCTGATATCAAAATGGGTACAGGAAGGGGAGATTTTTTTGTGCCTTGTTCGCTGTATAACGATTTAATCAATTGCTGTTGCGGTCAATAGGTAAAAGAATTAGGTCAACAAGTAGTGCTCATCCATAAATGACTAATTTGTCCGGTATCTGCGCTGCGCTAAAATTTTAGCGCACCTTGATCTCGTACAAATTAACCTGCTTATGGATGGACACCAAGTAGAATTAAAAATGAAGAATCAAGATCTTTTCCTTCTTGAACAAAGTCTGTATTATAAATTTAACGATAAAACTCTTCTTGAAGAAGCGATTCGCCACAGTTCTTATGTAAACGAACACCCAGATGAAGGGTTGCGTGATAATGAGTGTTTTGAATTCCTTGGAGATGCTGTTTTAAGTCTCGTTATAGGACATATCCTCATGCGGCGCTATCCGGATTTAAAAGAGGGAGACCTGTCCAGGATGCGTGCAGACCTTGTCAATGAATCCCAGCTTGCAAAAATTGCGCGTTTTATTGATCTTGGGTCGTATATAAAACTTGGCAAGGGAGAACTGCTGACAGACGGCCATAAGAAAAAATCAATATTAGCTGACTCTTTTGAAGCTTTACTTGCAGCAGTATATCTTGACGGTGGCTTTGATGCCGCCTTTAAAACCATTGAAAGACATTTTTCCGATCTGCTGGATTCCGTTGCCGAATCAACGGCTATTACTGACTACAAAAGCCGGCTGCAAGAACTTGTCCAGCTAAAGTGTAAAGCAGTACCGCTTTACAGCGTTATCAATGTAAGCGGTCCTGATCATGATAAAACCTTTAAGGTGTTGATTGACGTATGTAATATTCAAACACAAGGATCCGGCAAAAGTAAAAAAACAGCCGAACAGAATGCTGCAGAAAAGGCACTTAAAATTTTAGCAAAAGAGTTCGACCTGTGCGGTTAGTAATTAGCTGTTAGCTTTTAGTAATTATCTGTCAACCTTTGGATAAAACGATTCAATATCTTCATTGTTTATCAGAAGAAAAGTCTTTCCTGATTTTAGAAGATCCGTACTGTAAGACGATGGGCTTTATCCTATACCTTGAATTTTCAAAATCTCTTCAATATATCTTCTAAGAGCTAACAGCTGACCGCTTTTTGAGACTGTTTATGCAGGATTCAGTTTATACCCCCTACGCCGAAGTTCTGCCCAAAACCATAAATGAAAAATCTTGAATCAGCAGAAAGCCAGCCTTTTATTATTCCAGTTTTTCTACCACATCAAGGATGTCCTCATCAGTGCGCATTCTGTAATCAGACATCCATTACTGGTAAAAAAAAAAAGATTCCTTCCCCTGACGATCTCAGACTCTGTATCAATAAGTTTCTTGAATATAAAGGAAAACATAAAAAGAGTGTCCAGGTCGCATTTTATGGTGGAAATTTTCTTGGTTTAAAGGCGGATCAAATTCTTTCAATGCTCCACGAAACAGACAAGCTTGTGAAAAAAGGGATTGTTGACAGTATCCGCTTTTCCACACGTCCGGATTCCATTAATAAAGAGAGCCTTGATTTAATTAAGACCTTTCCGGTTACAACGATTGAACTCGGTGTTCAGAGCATGGATGACCAAGTTCTTATGATGTCGAAACGGGGACATAGATCGGAAGATACAAAAAAAGCATTTATTTTGCTCAAGCAGACAGGTTATAATATCGGTATGCAAATGATGGTAGGGCTGCCCGGAGACAATGAATTCAAATCTTTTGAAACAGCGCGTAAGATTACAGAGCTTTCTCCTGATTTTGTAAGAATATATCCTACTGTAGTTCTAAAGGGGAGTCTTCTTGCCAGGTGGTATGAGAAGGGAGAATATAAGCCCTTACCTTTGGAACGATGCGTAACTGTAGTAAAAAACCTCTATCTGTTGTTTAAAAAAAACAAAATTCCTGTAATTCGTATGGGGCTGCAAGCTTCAAGAGACCTTGAAAAAGATGCATCAATTCTTGCAGGTCCGTATCATCCTGCTTTTGGGCACCTTGTTTTTTCTGAGCTGTTTTTTGATATGGCTGCATCCGAAATAATTAAGTCTAATAATATTAAAAAAACCGTGTCGATAAAAGTCCACCCTCGAAGTATTTCAAAAATAAGGGGTTTAAAAAACAAGAATATCAAAACCCTTAAAAAAAAATTCTGCTTCACTTCAATTAAAATTATTCCAGATGCTTCTGTTGAGCAAGACAGACTGATTATTGCGGATAGCTGCGCAAAGTAGCTTTGCCAAGAAGCCGTTCCTTCTCAGGCAATTGGCTCCTGACTAACTTTTAAAACAGCTTCTCAGGTTTGATTAAACCCTCTCGAATAATAACCGGTTAAAGAGCCGTCCTTATTTTTAACAACTATCGTACATTCAACATTGTCAAGCCTGTTTACAAGTTCAATGCCTTTTTTTCTGCCCATAACCAAAATAGCTGTCGCGAGTCCATCAGCAAATGTACAATTTTCAGCAATAATGGAAACACTTACAACTCCATTTATTACGGGATATCCGGTTTTAGGATCTATAATATGAGAATAAAGCCTGCCGTTGCCCACCTCAAAAAAGTTCCTGTAAACACCGCTTGTCGCAAGTGCCTCGTTATGAAGAGTTGTAATTTTATATACCTGATCATAAGGCGCATCTTTTTTAGGCATATTGATTCCGACTCTCCATTTTTTATTATCTTTTCTGAAACCGGAAGCATATATTTCTCCTCCTATTTCGACAAGAAAATTATCAATTCCGTTTTTTCTTAAAAGAGCTGAGATCTGATCAACTCCATATCCTTTTGCAATTGATGCGAGATCAAGAGTAATAGAAGCCTTTTTTTTTGCAAGGCACCGGTTGTTTCTTGAAATTTCAATAAGATTAAAACCAATCTCTGTTAAATGAGCCTCTATTTCTTCTTTTTCAGGAATCCTTCCTTTTGTTTCCTTGCTGCCGAAACCCCATAGACTTACAAGGGGTTCGATTGTACCGTCCCATGCCCCATCTGTAATATTATACAGATTTTCAGCAACAAGCATAACATTCCAGAAATCTTTTGAAATATATTTTTTTTTCCCAATTAAATGGCTGGAATTAAATCTGCTGATTTCGCTATCTTTCAAAAAAGTGGACATACTTTTATTTATTTCTTGAAGCCGTTTATCAATCTTTTCTTTAAGCTTTTCTTTAAGAATGACGACATTTTTGAAATAGCCGGTCACAATATTTATTCGATAAGTTGTACCCATGGTTTTACCTGAAATTACAAACTCTTTTTTTAAGCCGCATCCTCCAAGCAGAAAAATAAAAAAGACATATGCAGACAGTTTAAAATATTTTTGCATCAGCAATAACCTCCGTTTCTTTTTGCATGCCTGTCTATACAAAATTTTCAAATGCAATCGCCCTTTGTAGGCTGCTTTGCTACTTGACATAAATATTTTCTCTCACTATAATTTTAAATTAAATTGTTTTGCTGTTAAGAAAACATCTGTATATTTAGTTTTACCGGAATTATAATCAATGCTTTTACTTGATGCTGGGAAAAACCTTCTTGCCGGTTTAGGCAGAGCTGCTATCTTTCAGATTCAGGAGATGGGGAGAATAGCCATATTTTTTTTTAAAGGTTTTTTTCTCATATTTTCCTTCCCTCTGCAACCATTCAAAATCATAGAACAGACATATTTTATCGGCATGAAGTCTATCTTCGTCATCTGTCTGACCAGTACATTTACAGGAATGGTCTTAGGTCTTCAGGGTTATTACACCCTGGTAAAATTCGGCTCCGAGGGAATGCTCGGTTCAGCGGTTGCACTCTCTTTGATCCGTGAAATGGGCCCGGTGCTGACTGCAATCATGGTAATCGGCAGAGCCGGTTCAGCTATGGCGGCAGAGATAGGAATTATGCGCATTTCAGAACAGATCGATGCTTTGGAAACCATGGATATCAACCCGCTGCAATTCTTGGTCAGTCCCAGGATCGCCGCTTCTCTTGTCAGCTTTCCCCTTTTAACCGCTCTTTTCGATGTTATAGGAATTTATGGAGGATATTTGACCGGTTCTGTTCTGCTTGGCATCGGCAAAGGGATATATTTTTCCCGTGTTGAATCGAGTGTTCAGATGGAAGATATTACAGGAGGATTTATAAAATCGATTGTTTTCGCCATAGTCGTCGTTACGGTCTGTTGTTTCCGCGGCTACTTCACCCATACCAGAACTGAAGGATTCGGCGCAAAAGGGGTGAGTTTTTCTACAACTTCCGCAGTTGTCGTCTCATCTGTTTTAGTCCTGGTGACTGATTATATACTTACATCTTTTCTGTTATAAAGATAAAAATTATGAATTCACCACTAATTCAGCTTAAAGAGATAAAAAAGAGTTTCGGCGACAACCATGTCTTAAATGGAATTGATTTAAGCATTTACCAGGGAAAGGTTACCACCATCATCGGCAAAAGCGGTGGAGGCAAGAGTGTACTTCTCAAAATCATTATCGGATTGATTCGACCCGATTCCGGCAGTATTCTTTTCCAGGGACAACCTCTTTTGGAGATGAAAAAAAAAAAGAGAAGCGCCTTAAAAAAAAAGATCAGCTATATGTTTCAGGGCAGCGCCCTGTTTGATTCTATGACCGTTTTTGAAAACATTGCGCTTCCACTCAAGGAAACAACATCTCTACCTGCAGACCGGATTCGAAAACGGGTGAACGGGAAAATGGAGCAGCTCGACCTTTACATGATTAATGATAAATACCCTTCGCAATTGTCAGGCGGGATGCAAAAAAGAGTTGCTTTAGCAAGGGCGCTGGTAACCGATCCGGAAATCGTCCTTTTTGATGAGCCGACCACAGGTCTGGATCCAATCCGAAAAAATGCTGTCCATATGATGATTTCCGACTACCAGAAAAAGTATGGATTTACCGGTGTGATTGTCAGTCATGAAATACCGGATGTTTTTTATCTTTCACAGCAGATAATAATGATAAATGAGGGAAAAACTCTTTTTCAGGGAACTCCGGAGGAAATCCAGCAGACATCCGATCCAGCGATTAAAGAGTTCATCTATGGTTTTGAAAAAGAGACAAATGGTTTAGTCGGCATTGCCCTTCCACTGCAAGGAGAAAAAAGATTTGAGGAGAAAATGGCCAAGCTTAAACACCGCCAGCCAGCCTTTTCCCTTGTTCTGTTAACATTACAAAATTTAGATGAGCTAAACCGGAAAGTAAGCCAAAACATCCTAAGAAAAATAGTATTGCTGATCAAGAACAGCCTTCGTACCACTGATACATGTTTTAGATACAAATCGAACAGAATTATACTGATTTTACCAAACACAAATGAATATCGTGCACGAATGACCTGTTTTAGATTGTCCAATAAAATAAACGATAGAGAAATTTCCGAAACAAAGCAGAATCCCTCTCTCTGTTTTTCATTAGCCGCCGGCGTTGCCGAAATTAAAGAAAACAGTTCATTGGAACAGGCCATTACAGTGGCAGAATCCAGGCAAAATATCATATGTAATTTCCGTGCCCCCAATCCGGAGGAAGAGTTATGAAAAAGGAGTCCATAGAGACCGGTGTCGGCATTTTCGTTCTAATCGGCATTCTATGTGTAGCATATTTGACCATCAAACTTGGTAAAATGGAATGGTTTGGAGACAATTACTACCTTTTGGATTCCCGTTTCCAGTCTGTTTCAGGTCTTAAGACCGGAGCCAAAATAGAAATGGCGGGAGTTGAGATCGGTAAGGTTGAATCCATATTTCTTGATCCTGAAAGACTGACTGCCGTTGTCAGGATGAAGATAAAAAATAACATTGTATTGACCGATGATGTAATCGCTTCAGTTAAAACCGCGGGGTTGATCGGTGACAAGTATATTAATATCTCTCCGGGCGGCTCCGAAAAAATTCTCAAAGAAGGGGATATGATTACGGAGACTGAGTCCGCAGTCGATCTGGAAGAGTTGATCAGCAAATTTGTATTTGGCAGCCTTTAGCCGGGATTTCTCACGGCTTTGCAGTTCAAATGGAATCCGGAAAAATCAAAGCAAAATTTGAAAAAGCACGGGGTCTCTTTTGATGAAGAAGCGGCAGTCATGTTCTATGATCCGCTGCAGCCTGCCCCCCTAATATTGAGGATAACCAAAGGAGTGAAAAAGAGGAGTGAGAAAAATAATTTTTAGTTTGATTTTGCTTTTTCTTGTAATAAGTTCTCAGGCTTATTGTGAACAACCCTTAGAGATAATCAAAGAACGTATTGAACAGATTGTCAGTATCCTCAATGATCAACAATACATGGCACCTGGCCAGGATGTTTTGCGTAAAGAGAAGATATCGGCAATTGCCAGAGATATTTTTGATTTTACGGAAATTTCAAAAAGAGCCCTGGCTTGGAATTGGAGAAATTTTACGCCTCTGGAGAGAAAAGAATTTACTGATGCATTTACCGAGCTGATTAAAAATACTTACCTGAACAAAATAAAAAATCAACACCAACATATAAAGGTAATCTATTTGGGTCAGGAAATGATAAGTAAAACAAAGGCCAAGGTTAAAACCAGAATTCAAAGAGAGAATGTCGATATACTGGTCTGCTACAAAGTTAAAATCCGTAAAGGCTTATGGAAGATTTACGATGTAAGTGCAGAAGGCGTTAGTCTGATAAAAAATTACCGCATACAGTTTAACAAAATTCTTTTAAAGGAGTCGCCATCACAGTTGATTGACAAAATTAAAGCAAAAAACAGACAGCCGAAAAATGGAAAGGCCGTTGTGGATTCTGCAAAAGAATTATTTCTTATAGTTGAGAATATCTATTGGTTAATTTAATGGTGTTTAAATGAAATCGCCATCATTGATTATAATGTTGATTATGATATTTTCTGCTTTAATTGTGATCGGCTGTACTCATAAACCTTTGGCTGTTTCAGACATACAGTATAAAGATCAGCGGAAATATAATAATAAAGAGAAATCCTTAACGCAAGATGTGCAATACAGCGAAGAGATTGAAAATGAATATTTCGACGAGGAGCTCGATTTTTTAGAAGAAGAGGAAGAAGAAGAAGAATCGGAAATTCTGAATGTATCAGATCCTCTGGTTTTTTGGAATCGTGCCATGTTTCACTTTAATGATAAGTTTTACTTTTGGATATTAAAGCCCTCTGCAAAAGCATATAAATTTATTATACCAAAAGTGGTCAGAACAGGTGTGCAAAATTTTTTCCGCAACCTGACAACACCAATCAGATTAGCCAACTGCCTTCTACAACATAAAGGAAGCGCGGCTGTAACGGAATTTTACCGGTTTATAGTAAACAGTACGGCAGGAGTTTTAGGCTTTGGAGATCCGGCAAAGACTTACTGCAAACTGAATTATACTGATGAGGATCTGGGTCAGAGCCTCGCCGTTTATGGCATAGGCAATGGATTTTACATTGTCTGGCCTTTCCTCGGTCCTTCAACCTTGCGAGATTCAGCAGGAATAGTCGGTGACTGGTTTTTGAATCCAGTCAGCTATGTAAATCCCACAAAACTGTCCATGGGTATAACGGCCTATAAAACTGTAAATGAAACTTCTTTTAGACTCGGAGATTATGAGTCGTTCAAAGAGGATGCATTTGAACCATACGAGGCATTTCGCGATGCCTATATACAGCTTAGACTGGAAAAGGTTAAAAAATGACGGCCTTGTAACTTTGTGATAGTAAAACCTGTCTTATTGAAGATACTTATTCCTTGAGTTTTTGAAAAATAATTTTAATGTTTGGCATTATAATTGCTTAACCCAATCTTCAGTATCGGGTTTTGAGTGATGAGTTCTGAGATCAGGAATGGAGACGAAATAACTTCTCTAACTATAAAATACCCAAAAAATACAGAAAATTTCTGATGCCTGCGGGGGCAGCCGCAGGGGGCTGTCCCCGCTATTTTGCGCTAATATGCATCACGGCTCCGGGTGATGC